>JAAWCC010000044.1 GCA_022792975.1 Clostridia bacterium
CTTGTAATCTTTCCCACTAATACTAAATGGTTATTATCCAAATAATTTGTGTTCAATTCCTTTTCCTCCCTATCCTCTACGTAGGAAATATTTTATACATTTGTATTTCTTACGTATCTTTTACATTACAAATTCCTTTGTAATATTTCTTTTTTTCTATTGTTTGTTTATCTCTTTTAGTAATTTACTCTTTTATTATACTACATATTTTTGGTTTTGTCTACATAAAATGTTAATTTTCTAGAAAAAAATTTCTTTTTTTCCATAAATTAGAAGGATTGACGCAATCCCCATTAAATTATGGCTATTGTTTGAAAACTTTTTATCTGCTATTTTTACTTCTATTTCCTGCGGTTCGAGCGTTTTTTGATTTATGTCTACTATATTTCTCTGGATGCACACTATAAAATTTTCTTCTACACTTGATGCAACAATTGTTGATTTTGAGTTAAATCCAAATGTTATTACATTTAATTTCATATCCTCTATCAGCTTCAAACTACCTTCCATATCTGCATTTATCACCAAGTATTTTGAATTTTTAAATAATTCACTAAGTAGTTCTTGCTTATCTTCAACTTTACTTAAATTCATAACTAATATTGTTTCAAATCTTATATTCTTAATATTTTCAATACTTTTATCATTTATTGCTATTACTGTGTGTTCTTTGTTTGGCATATTTAATCTATTCTCAAGTATTCTTTTCAATCCTGCTTCATATTTATTATCTGCAATAATTCCAATAAATGACATAAATTTTCCCCCAAGCTAATATGCAATAAACATTTATTAATTATTATATCCTGTGTCTTCAAAAGTTATTCATTAATTTGATTTTTGTGTTCCATTAGCATCTATTTGATAGTTCTCACTATATACAAGTTCTGACACTTTTACAATGTTATATCCTTTATCCTGTATATTTTTAATTATACCTTCTAAGCTATTAGCAGTATTTTCAGTTCCGTTATGCATTAATATAATACTTCCATTTTTTAAATTTTTATTAATTCTCTCTATCATTTGTGCTTCGTCTAAGCCTTCATAGTCCAAAGTATCTATTGACCATTGAATAACTTTATAATTATTATCTGTTGCAGCCTTTATTACAGTATCATTGTATTCACCATATGGACATCTATATAGCTTTGTTTCCTTTCCTGTAATATTTTTTATCCTTTCTGTGCACTTTTGTATTTCCTGAACATTTTGCTCATAGTTTAAATTATTTACATGAGCATGGGTATCAGAGTGATTTGCGATTTCATGCCCTGCAGCCTCTATTCTTTTTACTTCATCTTTATATTTCTCTACCCAATCTCCAACCATAAAAAATGTAACTTTCACATTGCGTCTATCTAAAATTTCTAATATCTTATCTATATCGTCCGCATTCCACGCACAATTGATTGTAAGCGATATTCTCTGCTTACTTGTATCAACATTATATATAGGTACTAATTTTCCTGCTCCTGCTGAAATTTGCATTGTATCTATATTCCCTGTAAAAAAAATTGACACTGCAAGCAAAATAATTACAGTGCTTGAAGCCACCAAATATGAAATGATTTTTTGTTTATTAAATACACAAAACACGTCTTTTGCCTCCTCCTTTAGCTTTTGTTAATTAATTCTATGAGATATTTTCAAATATATGCATACTTTCTCAACTGTACTATTGACGTAATGTGTTAAAATAACTGTGAAGGAGTGATGAAGATGTTTTTTAAAACACGCAAAAGAATTCTTTTTGGGGATTGGATCTGGGATTGGCTTGATTATAAAAAAAATTACATTAAAGAATCTACCTACGCCAATTATTCAACTATTATTTCAAATCACATAATTCCAGCCTTGGGAAAATATTATCTTTTTGAGCTAGATAATAAGTTGATTCAGCAATTCTTATTAGAAAAATGCGAAAACGGAAGATTAGACAATAGCGGTGGACTTGCTCACAAAACCATTAGAGATATTATATCTGTAATAAAAAGCAGTCTTAAATTTGCTGTTAAAGAAGGATGCATAACAAATATCAATCTTGATTTTGTTTATCCAAAGGGAAACAAAAAAGAAAAAGTTTATACCTTATCAAGGCGTGAACAAGGTCGTTTGACTGATTATATTTTAGAAAACCAAACACTCAAAAATTTAGGAATATTGCTCACACTATATTCTGGAATTAGAATTGGTGAACTATGTGCTCTTAAATGGAAGGATATTGATTTTAAGAGCAATATATTGCATATAAATAAAACTCTTCAGAGAGTTTATATCAAAAATCCTAAATTAAATATTTCAAAGGTGGTAGTAACTAATCCTAAAACACACAATGCAGAAAGAGATATACCACTTAATAAAAGCTTTGCACAAAAGCTTCGAAGCTATAAAACTAATGATGAAGATTATATATTATCTGGTACTGAAAAATTTGTAGAGCCTAGAACATATCGAAGGCACTTTGCAGTAACTTTAGAAAAAGCACATATTAGAAAAGTAAATTTTCATGGATTAAGACATACTTTTGCAACTAACTGCATTGACTTTGGAATTGACTATAAAACAGTAAGTGAACTTTTAGGACATTCCACTGTAAATATTACCTTAAACTTATATGTTCATCCACAAATGTCACAAAAGAAAAAATGCATAAACTTAATTTGTAAAGCCTTTGAAGAAAAAACAGTTGCATAACTAGAAAAAGGCAAAACAAGAAGCAGGAGAAAGACGAGGGAAAGACAGGGGGACGGAGCTTTTGTCTTAAGGTTTAATTCTTTTTTAAACCTTAAGACAAAAGCTCCGTCCCCCTGTCTTTCCCTCGTCTTTCTCCTCTGATTCTTCCTTGTCTTATCCGTTTGGTTTCTTGTGAATGTCGTAGACTATTGCGTCCTCGCTGTTGAATAATGCTCCCATGTCTGTTACGTCTGTTTGGATTGGCTCTATGTCATTTTCTCCTTCAAAATCGTCAAAGTCTATTTTTTTTGGATCGAATTTATTACTTTTGCTGTGTTTTATTGTCTCATTTACTATTCCTGTTTGATATTTTGTGAAATCAAACTCTTTTACTTTGTGTGGCTCTTTGTATTTTGACTCCATAAAGTCTAGTACTGCAACACCAACGAAGCTCTTACCCTTATCGTCTTTATATTTGAAGGCACAGTTTTTGAATTTAAGTGCTTGTATTTTTCCAAGCTCGAAGTTCTTTTTCCAGCCCCATCTAACACCTTTATAATCACCATAAGATACACTCTTTGCAGTTCCTTCTCCCATTAAGAATTGATCTCCTGAGCCTTCACCCTTGATGCTCATATCTTGGCTGTATAGCCAGTCTCTCTTATCTCCAAATTCTTGTGACCAAAATTCATTTTCTTCTGGTGTTAAGTTACCAAATACAATTTTTGCTGTACAATTTGAAAGTATTGTCTTTCTTGATGCAGTGCTTGTATCAAGTTGTTCTAAGTTTTGAACAGTTGCAACTGTTCCAACCTTATATTTCCTATATACTGTAAACATTCCTAAAGTTTCTGTACATACAAACTCTGCTGAATCGTCTATATACAAGATATGAGGTATTCTTGATTGCTCTGAGCCTGGTCTTTTAATGACTGACCTTTGCATTGAAAGTAAGAAGAATAATCCAAAAGTTTTTTGAAGTTTTGTTCCTAAGTCTCCTCTTCTTGTACAAACAATTGTAACTTCTCCATCTTCAAGTGCTGTGTCAAAATTAATATTATTACTTCTATTGCATAATACATTTTTTAATCCTGGTATTCTTAATAATCCATCTAATTGTGTTATTGCTGAATGTACATATCTTTCTGTGTCTGGTCTCATTACTGCATCCTTATAAAAATGTTTTCTAAAATATCCTAATTGAAGTTTATGTTTTGCTGTAAGCTCTGGGTCTTTTTCAAGTTCCTTGCACATATCTGCTACTAAATCAAAATCATTTAGCATATCAAGCATGTCCTCTAAATTAGGTAATAATCCATTATTCAACCTTGGATACATTTCCATTAAAAGTATTGTTAAGTTTTCTACTGCTTGTTCTGCTGAGTTTTGGAAGTATGCTTGGTCTTGTTCTGGCTTTGATACTGTGTACATACTTGATAAAATTGACGAAATAACTCCTGCAACCTCTCCATCGTCTCCATATGCAAATGGGTTTATGCCGAATTGATTCATTACTACTTGGGTCAATTATATTAACTTTTAAATTAAAATTCTTTGCTACATCTATCATTCTATCTGTTGATTCATAATCTGGTGAAATGAATGTCATTCCTATGTTTTTATATATTATTTTTGGAGCTTCACAATATATTAACTTATTTAAGTAAGCCTTATATAATTTCTCTTTTCCTGAAACTGGTTCTAACATATTTAAATTAAAATTTTCATTTATATAATTATTTGCATAAGGGCATGTCAATACTGCAAGACCAGTCTTTAATGCTGTAAATCCAATCTCTTTTGATGCCTCCTTCAAGAAATATTTTTTTTCCATGTCTCGTGCAAGCATTGGCTCTAGAAGAAGTGCTGTTTTTCCCATGCCAGAAGGTCCACAAATTAGCATTGGGTCTGCTCTTCTATTATCATATATCTTAACTGCTTTTCCTGTTTCTTTATCTTTAGAAATGATATTTTCTAAGCTATATGCACCCTCTTGAGTTGTCTTTTTAGATAAATCTATACCTGTATAATCCCATATTGATTCCTTTATTGTTCTTGTATCCGCAATCTTTGCATAGCACCACCAAAATACTGAAAAGAAGGTTGTAAGTGGTATATATACAGCAACAGCTTGAAATGCAGGTTTTATAAGGCTTGTATACTGTGTTACTATTTCTACATAATTTGGAATCGACATAAATGCCATCCAAAGTGCTGCATTTAGCCATTGTGTAAACATGGATATTGCAATTATATAAAGTGCTATTGCATACATATATATTATTGTAAGCTTAAATTTACCTGATTCTGCATATTTTGAGCAGCCTGAAAACAGGAATGCAAATACTGGGCATGCAAGTGCAAGTGTATAGGTTAAAGGACCCCAATATGATACTCCTATTCCTGTAAATATCAAAAATAACATTTCCACTATTCTATCTATCGCAATATATATTGTAAACATTGTAAATAGATAAGTGAAAAAAGTATTTCTATCTGTTTTTAATATTTTCAATAATTTATCAACGTATTTCAAGCTTTTTCACCGCTTTCTATATTCTAATCTAATAATTTTAATTCTACGTCTTCTGTTTTATATTTATTAGTATCTTCATCTAATTTAAACTCTATTAACGTTTTGCTCAAAGATTCTTCAATTTGTCTAAGGTCTGTTGTAAAGTAAAGCTTTATTTTTGAAATCTCAACATTATTTGTTACAATCTCTTTAAAAGCTTCCTTGGTGTGCATTTCGTCTTCTGCTACTATTATTAATTGTGGAAGGGTTTGAAATCCTGAGTCCATTGGTACAAAATTTTCATAGAAATCTTTGTACATCTTCATTTTGTCAACTAACTTCTTTTTCCAATCATCTTCTCTTCTGATTACTTCAAATATAAAAGTAATAGATTTAGAATTTTTAGAAAGCTTTACTCCTCCACCTGATGCTCTAAAAGTTTTGCCTAAAGTTTTAGCAGTCAAGCTTGGTTTAACTGTATATTCATCAAATGCTTTAACTTTATTTAAGTATGCAATTATAACTTGGTTTCCAGCTAATCTTTTTTTAATCATAGCAACTGGTTTTGTATTATCTGATTGCTGCCATTTACATTCTATTTCTTTTGATGTAAGTAAATATTTTCCCATTTTCTCTAGACAATATATTCTGTAAATACCTTTTCCATCTTCTGATGTGAAATAATATCTTGTTAGAATTTTTGATTTAACCAATTGCTCTAACTTGTTATTAAGCTTATCTTGTGACTTATATTCTATTCCTTTATGGTCTAACATTTGGCATAATTGTCTTGATGTAATAAATTCAAATTCATTTACTAATTCAACAATTGCAAAATGTAATTCGTTTATATGCCCTAAATTGATTTTTTGAACAATTTGGTTCATAGAAACATATCCATCTTTTCCATCAAAAGTTTTAATTTCTCCATCTCTTAATGCAAACGGCGATTTTTTTGCTTCAATTTTTCCATCTTCTACCATTTTTATTTCCTCCTTATTCGTCGAATATCAGTAATTTTACCTTCTTCTTTTCTGGAATAATTTTTTTAATATAAACATTCACATCCTGCCCATATTCGATGTTTTCTTTATATTCAGCAAGACCTACTAGGTTTGGCTTTAATTCAATGAATATTCCATTTTTAGATTTTTCTGTATCTCTTACAATCCCCTTAACTACTGTTCCTTGTTTAAAATCTTTTATATTATCCTCCCAAGTTCCAAGAAGTTCTTTGTATGTAAATGATACTCTATTATTTTCTTTATCTATATCTTTTACCTTAACTTGAATTTCTTGTCCTACACTAAATCTTTCAAAAGGTGACTTTATTCTTGATATACAAATATCTTCAATATAAAGTAATCCACTTATACCATTTTCCATTTCAACAAATACTCCATATGGCTTTATGGTCTTTACCTTCCCATTTACTATCATGCCTTCTTCAAGGCTAGCTTCAGATATATTATATCTTTTGTATTCCACTTTTTTTCTCTCGCTTTCTTTCGTATATATTAAATTATACTATTTTTTTTTTATTTTTGCAAGCAGTCTATCTCTTTATTTGTTAAATATCTCCATTCCCCTAATCTTAGGCTTTTTACATCTATGCTTCCGAATTTTAGTTCTATGGAGTGCTTTTACACTCCTTCCAAGGCCTTCGCACATTCTTCTAACCTGTCTATTCTTTCCTTCATGTATCTTTATTTCAAGTCTGGAAATATTTTTTTCTTTATCTATTTTTAGAATTTTTACCTCTGCTGGTCTTGTTACGTAGTCGCCTATATCTACGCCTTCTCTTAATTTCTCTATTTCTTCATTTTGAATTTCTCCGTCCTAATGTAACTGTGTATGTTTTTGTGATTTCATGCTTAGGATGTGTAATTCTATATACAAACTCTCCATCATTTGTTAGTATTATCGCTCCGAGATGTGTACATATCAAGCCTTCCGAACTGGCACTACCCTTTGCCTCACTTTAACTAAATCAAGTACTGTATCTCTTTTGAATTGATCTTTTACTGTTGTAACATAGCCGAATTGGTTTATTTAGCAATATATATACAAATTTTTCTTCCTTATTTTCAATAAGTTTGCCTTTAAACTTTACAACATCTACTTTAGGATTTATCTTTGTCCCAAGCTCAAAAATCTGCCTGCCATTGACCTCTACTAGACCTTCTTCTATATACTCCTCACATTTTCTTCTTGATGCAATTCCATGACTTGCTAAAAACTTCTGAAGTCTGATTTTCTCCTCCAAATTTAATCACATCCTATCTCTATAAATTGCAGCTTTCATTAATCCTTTACTCTTACTTTAAAACCTTTAGCACTTCTTCAAAATACTCAGGCAAAGGCGCTTCTATTTTTAAATTCTTTCCAATGGTGGGATGTACAAATTCTATACTTCTTGCATGAAGCATTTGACCGAATAACTCCAAAAGGATTTTTTCCATTAGAGTAAACTATATCTCCTACAACTGGGTGTTTAATCTCTGCCATATGTACTCTTATTTGATGTGTTCTTCCAGTATCAATCTTTATTTCAAGTAGTGTAAATCCTTCATATCTTTTTACTACCTTAAAATGTGTTATTGCATCTTTTCCGCCTCCTATTTACTGCCATTTTCTTTCTATCTTTTATATCTCTTCCAATTGGCATATCTATTGTAGCCTCATTTTCATTGATAATACCTCTAACTAAAGCTGTATATATCTTTTTTACTTCTCTATTTTTGATTTGCTCACTTAAATTAATGTGTGCTTTATCATTTTTTGCAACAATCAAAACTCCTGAGGTATCCTTATCTAGCCTATGTACAATACCGTGGTCTAATTTCTCCTCCGAATTCCAGAAAGAGACCCCTTGCATATACTCATAATTCCATTAACAAGTGTTCCATCAGGATTACCGTTTGCCGGATGAACAACTAATCCCTTTGGCTTGTTTATAGCAATTATATCATTATCTTCATACAAAATTTCAAGTGGTATATTTTCTGGCAATATATTTGCTTCCTTTGGAGGATGCTTTGTAAGATTAATTTTGTCTCCGCTTAAGTACTTTATATGAGGCTTTTTGAGCTTTTCCGATTTACCTTAATATTTCCTTCTTCTAATAGCCTTCCGAACTGCCATTCTTGATAACTCTTTATCAAGAGTTGTAATTGCCTTATCTAATCTCATACC
>JAAWCC010000045.1 GCA_022792975.1 Clostridia bacterium
GTGCTTCTACTGCTCTTAGTATCTCTGGAATACATCTTCCTACATTCATTGGATCTATTAGTATTGTACGTACTACTCCTTTATCATCTATAATGAATACATTTCTTACTGTAACATTTGGATTTACTTCATTTGATATCATTCCATATCTTCTTGCAATAGTTCCGTTTAAATCTGCTATTATTGGAAATGGAACGACTATTCCTGTTTTTTGATATATGCTATCTAGCCACGCTAAGTGCGACGGATTACTATCCACACTTAGCCCTATTAAACATGAATTTAGTTTTTCAAAATATGTATTTGCTTTTGCAAAAGCGATTATTTCTGTGGTGCATACTGGGGTAAAATCTCCGTGGATGAGAAAAAAGTACAATCCATTTACCTTTATAATCTTTTAAATTAATTTTCCCCTTAGTCGACATTGCATCTATTTCAGGTGCAAGTTCACCGTAATTTTACATTGCCATTCATCATAATTTCATAATTCATATATAACCTCCAAACTATTTTGAAGGAATAAACAAAAGAGCTTCCTTCATATCTTTTGCTAACATTATATGAAGAAAACCCATAATTTGTGTCTTTTTATTATATAAAATACATAAAAGTAGTCAATTTTTCCCTTGACTACTTTTACTATTTTATTAATTTACATATTCATTCAATGGCTTTATTCTATAATTTAGTTCGCCAAACTGTTCTGTTGTTAAATATCCGTGGTCTTGCGTTTATTACATCTGGTATCCTATTTACTACACTTGCACATGTTAATTCTACTGTTGCAGGTCTTGCTACTACTATGCTTGTATTCGGTTCTCCTTCAATTGACCACTCGTTTTTGTCATAGTCTTCTTTTGAATATACTTTTCCAATGCATTCACTTTCAATTACTATTCCCTCTTTAGTATTTGTTGTAACTACTGCACTCATTCCTGTTGCATCTCCTGCTTTTACTGTTGTCCCTAAAGTTGATGATTCTATATCTTCTTTGTAAACCTGAGGTACACATTTTTGTGTTTGTGATGTAACTGTTAGTCCTAGTTTTGAACAAAGCCATCCATTTACATTCCACATATATGATGGTGCATATTCTCCTGAATTTATAATTTTTTGTCTTTCTTCATCACTTATTTTGTCTAAAGATGCAATTTCTTTATCAAAAGTTTCTAAATCAAGACCTGCACCATGTGCTCTAGCTAGTGCTATTCCATAGTCCTCTACATTATAGCTTGAGCTTCCTTTGATTTTCTTTATTGTTTGAGTTGAACCAGCTATACTAGAAATTAATTGTCCCCAATATATATCTTGATATCCACTTCCTGTTATTGTACAGCCTGTCTTTTTTGCAAGCTCATCTATTTGCTTTGTGAGAACTGGGTTTGAGTTCCATGGGTAAAATGCTTCTTCACATGTTGAAATAGCATTTATACCAAGCTTTGCACATAACATAAATGCATCTTTTATATCACTAAGTAGGCTCATTGTTGTTACTATTGCTATATCTGGTTTTACCTCTTGCAGCATTTTTTCCGCATTTTCTAAAGCTGTAACTGTAACACCTTTATTCTCTATTCCCATTACTTCTCCGATATCTTTTCCAATAATATCAGGATTTACATCAATTGCACCTACTACTTCTCCTCCCTTTTCAAATACGTAACGCATTGTATATACTGCCATTTTTCCTGTACCAAATTGTACAACCTTTACTTTTCTATCCATAGTATTTTTCTCTCCTTTTCTTATGAATTTATATAAATTATACACTAACTGAGTTAAATTATGCAAGGGGTTATTTCATTACTTATTTTACAGATTTCAAACTATATTTTTATGTCTACTTTTTCTCTTTTACTAAATATATAAGCAATAATTCCAGCTAAAGCAAAAGTTATTGCATATGTTATAATTATCATTTTCCAATTTCCTTCTACTAAACTACTTCCAGCAATGGTTGACGAAATTATTGAAGGAAATCTTGCAAATGTTGAAATTAGCAAAAATTTTGCTGGTTTTATTGGTAAAAGTCCTGCAAGATACACAAACAAGTCCTTTGGAGTTCCTGGTATAAAGAATAATATAAATAGTATTGTGTATATTCTTTTTGGATTAGAAAATAGCTTCGAATTTTCTAGTTTTTCTATTTTCTCTTTTGAAACAAAACTATATAAAAATCCCCTTCCAAATTTTCTAACAGCAAAAAATATCGCACAGCTACTTATAAAAGCCCCTGCAAATATAACTAGCATTCCACCAATTGCTCCGATATGACATTCCTGCTAAAATCTCTACTGGTTCTCCGAGGCAGAATTGGCAGAAATATTTGAACCACCATAAGTCCAATTATTGCAAAAATCCCTTTACTACCAAGTCCTTCCATATCTTGCTTAAAATTCATTCTTCCCTCTTCTGTTGAAATGCTTTTGAATATTGGAAATAATTGTATAGTCAAAAATATCATTATAAATATAAATACAATAAGCATTACTAATTTTATTATATTTGTTTTATCTTTTTTCATATTCTCATTCCTCTATTTCTATTTTACACATCTTTCTTCTCAATTATATCTATTATAACACAAAAAACTTAAGAAAAAATAGAAGCCTTCTTAATATTTTATTAAATAATAGTTTTCATAATATAGGTTTAAAATAGATATGTCACATGTAAATTGA
>JAAWCC010000002.1 GCA_022792975.1 Clostridia bacterium
AAATGAACGTTGGATAAATCATTCAATTTGCGTTGGAAATGCTGCTGGAAAAATTGCAAAAGCTATAAATTTGAATGAAGATTTCGCTAAAACTTTAGGTTATATACATGATATTGGAAAAAGATATAATTATATTGAAAGTGGTGTATTCCCACATGCCATGAAAGGCTATGATTATATCAAATCATTAGGATATGATGAAGAATATGCTGGAATTTGTATTAAACATTCCTTCTTAAATAATGATATTGATTGCATATCAAACGATAGAGATGAAACAGATAGAACTAATCCTAATTTTGAATTTGTAAAAAATTATATAAAAAATGAATACACAATTTATGAGAAGATAATTAATTTATGTGATTTGATGTGTACTACTAGAGTTCTAACAATTGATAAAAGAGGAATGGATTTATTGCTAAGACATGGAGTTTACGCTAAAACACATTATCATATAAAGGAAACATATAAATTAAAAGAATATTTTGATAATTTATTAGGTTATAATTTATATGACTTATTCCCAGAAATAAAAGACAATTTATAAATTGCGTATAGCGAGACTATTGAAAAAGTTGTAGATAACTGCTTCAATGCCACCAATATTATTATTCATTTCTAAAAATTTAACAAAAGCAAATATGGTAACACCTAGTGCAATTACTGAATAATAAATTTATAATATAAAAGAGATAACCTCTATTTGCTATCTTCAATTTTAACATTTTTTATATCCCTTAAGTCCATATTATCAATAGCATACTTTATCATTTCATTGACAATATAGTTATATGACTTTTTGCTTTTCTTCGATAATTTCTCAATAATCTCAAAATTATTTTCGTCAACTCTTATTGAAAATTGTACTTTATCTGCTCCACTAGGAATTTTAAAAGTCATTAATTCGCACCACCTTTGAACTATTTTTAGTTTATATTAGTATTGTATAGCTTTAGTCAAAATATGTATAGTTTGAAAAAAGAACTGTATATGAACTAAAAATAGTTGACTTTATTTTTTTCTTTTGATAAAATAATAGAAAATATAACAAATTATTACAAAAGATAAGGGGGTGAATTTCAATGAAAAATGAAAAAGGTATATCTTTAACAGCATTATTAGTTATAATTGTTTTGGCAGTATTCGCACTAGCTGTAATATTTAGTAAAAATAGTAATAATGAAATTAACACAAAGAGCTCGTCTACTATAAGTACAAGTCCCTCAAAAAACAAATCCTATGGACTTGGTGATACTATTACATTTGATGGTTTAGAATTAACCTTTGATTCAACATATTCTTTTGTAACTTTAGTAAATAGATATTCAGAGTACAATGGAAAATCAGTTATAAAATTAGGTGTTAATGTAAAAAATGTATCTACTGAAAAAAACTCTTTAAATATGTTTTATTATAATTCATTTGGTTCACAAGGTACTCAATTGAAAAGTGTATCAGCATATTTTGATGATGTCATTGATTATGCAGGAGATTTAAAATCAGGTGCATCATATAAATCATATTTTTACATTTTATATGATGGAAATGGCAACTATAGTATTGACTTTAATAATTTCTCACAAGAAATATCTGTTGAATTTAAAATTGCTAAATAAAGCCGTAATATCAACCAAAAAAGGTTAGCGAATGGGCTAACCTTTTTTGGTTCAAAAGGCGAATGAAGCCTTTTGATTAGAACACAGAATAATTACAGCATCTTAAAGGCTGTAGTAGAGATAATCAGCATAGGTCTCGACGGGTAATTGCAAATGTTGCAGACTCTGCAATAGATGCCATCAAACTCCTCCGTAGCAAAGTCTGCCCTCGCTACCACTTTGTCAAAAGTGGTATGTGGAACTAACTTAAGCTCGATTCCAGTGGCATCACTTTCCAGAATTTCGATAACTTCACTAATCTCCCCAATGAAGCTTCTGGCATGTATCACTCTCCGAGTATGCGCTTCCAGTAGTTTTGGATCGTTTGGGACATCTGACAAGACAATCTCCTTAAGCTTGGCCTTCTTATCCTTTAACTGATTCAGCACTTTTTCTGAGCTCATTTTGACTCCTCCAAAAAAAATTTTTATAGAACTGCTTTATTTTGCCTAAGAAAAACGCGAGAAATTTTACTACTCCTTCCTAAGAATTAATATAATATATTATACCACAAATTGACATAAAGGTCAAATGGGACGGGGCATTTTGACACATTTTAAATTAAATATCTATCTGTTAAATCTTCTTCATATATATATTTACCATTTTTGTATCTTAGAATTGCATCATTTCCTATTTTATCCTTTACTTCTTTAGAAATGTTAGTCTCTTCAAAAATCTTTGTATTATTAATCTTCTTAAGAAAAACACCCTTATTACTAAAATCCACTACTCGATATAATCCATCTTCTTCTCTAAATCCTAATAATTTTGCATTTTGCTCATTTGCTATTTGTTTTGCACCTTCCTCAATTCTGTCTATAATAGTTTTTGTAGTTCCTTCGTCTATTTCAAATTGATTTCCTTTTTTACTAATAACCTTATCTACTGCTATACCATCTGGCAGAGCTTCCTTTGATAAATAAAAAGAAGCATTATCTCCTTTTTGATTACATTCAATAATCTTATATATATCTTTATCCGGATTTTTATATGAAACATAGTATAATTTTTCAATTTTTTGTTCACATATATATTCTTTTAAAATTTCATTTCGTCTTCTCTTTAGTTCAAATGCAGAATCATAATTAAGATTATATTTTTCTTCTATCTCTGTCATATCCATAATTTTATGCTCCTCCTTTTCCAAATAATTTGATAACTCCTTCACAAAGGCTACTACTTCTTTATTCTCTCTTGCATTCTCTAGTGTTTTATTAAATAACTCTAAGTTCAATAAAATCCTCTCCTTATTTTGATCTTTTTCTTGGAA
>JAAWCC010000046.1 GCA_022792975.1 Clostridia bacterium
ATTATACCAATTTTTATAAATGGTGTCAAACGTTTTTTAGTTTTAAATCTGTATTATAATTGAAATATAATTATAATTTTTTATTTTCATCTTTTTTCGATTTATGTATTGCTTTTTATAGTATTTTGTGTTATGATATTAGGCGATAAGTGTAGAAATAGGTTAAGAGGAGGTGCAACAATAGTATGCCAAATATTAAATCAGCTATTAAAAGAACAAGAATAATAGAAAAGAAAACTATGCAAAATAACATGGTTAAATCTGGTTATAAAACAGCTGTTAAAAAATTTGAAAGTGCAATTGAAGCTGGAGATGTAAAAACAGCAGAAGCTCTTTTTGTAGAAGCTACAAAAAAGATTGATCAAGCTTGTACAAAAGGTGTTATTGTAAAAAACACAGCTGCTAGAAAAAAATCTAGTTTAGCAAAAAAATTGAATGCTGCAAAAGCATAAGTTTATTTATAATAAACAAGCACTGGTGTTAAATCCAGTGCTTGTTTATTTTTACTTCTATTGGCACATTGTACTTCTTTACAACCCCATTATATTGTATCCACTATCTACATATAAAACTTCTCCAGTAATCGCCCTTGACATATTGCTTAGCATAAATGTCACTGCATCTCCTACCTCTTCTTGTGTTACATTTCTTCTTAATGGTGCTTTTTCTTCAACTATATCTAAGATTGAATTAAAGTCCTTTATCCCTTTTGAAGATAGTGTTTTTATAGGCCCAGCTGATATTGCATTTACCCTTATTCCTTGCACACCTAAATTATCTGCTAAATATCTTATACTACATTCAAGTGCAGCTTTTGCAACTCCCATTATGTTATATCCTGGAAGTACTTTTGTTGAGCCATAATATGTAAGTGAAACTAGGCTTGCTTCCTCGTTTAATATGTCTAATTCTTTTGCAATTCTAGCTGTTGCGACAAATGAATAAGCACTTACGTCATTTGCATGTGCAAATCCTTCTTTTGAAGTATTTATAAAATCATTTCTTAAATCGTCAGTATTAGCATGTGCTATGCAATGCACAATTCCATCTAATTTTCCATATTCATTCTTAATTTCTGATAAAACTCTTTCTAAATCTTCATCACTAGAAGCATCACAAGTATAAGCCTTTTTATAAGGTATCTCTGATAGTAAACCTTCTATTTTTTCCTTATTTTCTATACCTTGGTAAGTAAAAAATAATTCTGCTCCATTTTCAGCAGCTCTTAAAGCTGTTCCCCACGCTATACTCCATTTATTTCTAATTCCCATTATCAATATTTTCTTTTTCTCTAATAACATATTTACCCTCCTATATATTCTCCCATATTTCTAAATTTTTCATAACGTAAATTTACAAGTTCATTTGTATCCAATTTTACTAAATCCTTTATAGCCTTAGTAACTTCTTTAGTAATACTATCAGCCATAAATTGAACATTTGCTGCTGCTCCCCCATTTTCTGGTTCTTTAATTACTTTATCAATAACCTTAAATTTATATAAATCTCGAGCAGTCATTTTCATAATATCAGCTGCCTCTTTAGCCCTGCTAGAATCCTTCCAAAGAATACTTGCATATCCCTCAGGTGAAAGAATAGAATAAACAGCATTTTCAAGCATCAAAATCTTATCAGCAACACCAATAGCTAGAGCACCACCGGCTAGAGCCCTCACCAATTACCACAGCTACAATAGGCACCTTTAGCCTAGACATCTCAAACAAATTACGAGCAATAGCTTCGCCTTGACCTCTCTCCTCAGCACCGAATGCCAGGATAAGCACCCTTGGTATCAATAAAAGTAACGATAGGTCTTCCAAACTTCTCTGCCTGCTTCATAAACCTAAGTGCTTTCCTATAACTCTCAGGATTAGGCATACCAAAGTTGCGTTCAATATTTTCTTTAGTATTACGTCCTTTCTGCTCAGCAATAATAGTAATAGACCCTCCGTCAAGAGAAGCAAGCCCACAAACAATTGCCTTATCATCCTTAAAGCACCTATCACCATGAAGTTCAATAAAATCGGGAAAAACACTCTCAATATAATCAAGAGCAGTAGGACGATTAGGACTTCTAACCATTTGAACAATATCCCAAGCACTAAAATTACTCACAAAAATTCACCTCTATTCTATAACTTTTACTACTACACGTGATGTAAAAGCAGCTTATATAAATACTCCTTCATTTGAAAACGCTCCACAACTGCATCCACAAATCCATGCTCTAGCAAGAACTCTGAAGTCTGAAATCCCTCAGGAAGCTCCTGCTGTATAGTCTGCTGTATTACACGAGGTCCAGCAAATCCAATCATAGCACCGAGGCTCTGCCAAAATAATATCCCCCAGACTAGCAAAAGAAGCAGTAACCCCTCCATAAGTAGGATCAGTCAACACAGAAATAAACAAAAGCCCTGCTGAATCAAGTTTAGCAATGGCACTAGAAGTCTTAGCCATCTGCATCAAGGACATAATTCCTTCCTGCATACGAGCTCCACCAGAAACACTGAATATAATCAAAGGAAGCTTAAGCTCAATTGCTTTTTCAACAGAATAAGTAATTTTCTCTCCAACAACAGTTCCCATACTCCCCATAAGAAAATTTCCATCCATAACGCAAAGCACAACCTTTATACCATTTATAGTACACATTCCACACTTAACAGCTTCTTCAATTCCAATCTTTTCTCTAAGTCCTGCAATTTTCTTCACATACTCCTGCATATTAAGAGGATTTACTGTATCAAGCTTTAAATCAAATTCTTCAAAAGTTCCCTCATCTGCAATTTGAGCAACTCTACGTCTGCTAGACAGCCTAAAATGGTACCCACAATTAGGGCAAACACTAAAATTCTCTTGTACGATATCTTTATACATTATTTCTTTGCATTTCTCACATTTAACCCATTTATGTGCAGGTATATCAACAGGATTTTCCCTCCTATTGTCCTTTATATCTCGCTTTTTTATCTTATCTACTATCATAGATTAATCCTTTCTCAAAATTCCGCTTCTCCACAAAAGAGGTATCATAATTTCCTCTAATAAAATCATAATTAGTAATTATTTTTAATAAAAAGTCTGTATTAGTATCTATTCCCTCAATCACTAGCTCCTCTAAAGCTCTTTTCATTTTAGCAATAGCCTCTCCGCGAGTTGCGCCATGAGCAATAATCTTTGCAATCATTGAATCATATATTGGTGGAATTTCACAGCCTTCATAAATTGCTGTATCTATTCTTATTCCATTACCTCCGTGGCAGATTTAGGCCTGTTATTTTACCGTGGACTTGGTCTAAAGTTTTTATCTGGATTTTCTGCATTAATTCTACATTCTATTGAATGTCCACTCATAATTATTTTATTTTGTTTATATTCAAGTGGTTCGCCAGCTGCAATCTTTATCTGTGCTTTAATTAGGTCTATTCCTGTATTTTCTTCTGTGATTGGATGCTCAACTTGAATTCTTGTGTTCATTTCCATAAAATAAAAATTCTTATCCTCGTCAAGCAAAAACTCTATTGTTCCAGCATTTGTATATTCTGCTGCCTTTGCTGCTTTTACTGCTGTTTCGCAAATTTTTATCCTAAGTTTACTATCTATTACAGGAGATGGTGTCTCTTCAATTATTTTCTGATTTTTTCTCTGAACAGTACAATCTCTCTCTCCTAAATATACAATGCTTCCATGCTCGTCTGCTAAAATTTGCACTTCAATATGTCTTGGATTTTTTATGTACTTCTCCATATAAATTTCATCATCTGAGAATGAAACCTTTGCTTCTTGTTTAACTAAATTATAATTTTCTTCTAAATCTTCTGGATAATTTACAATTCTTATCCCCTTTCCTCCTCCTCCAGATGATGCTTTAAGAAGTACTGGATATCCTATTTCTTTTGCCACTTTTTTTGCATGATCTAAATCCTTTAATTTTCCATTTGAACCTGGAATTACAGGCACACCTGCTTTCTTCATCATTTCTTTGCTGTTAGATTTGTTTCCCATTTTTTCTATTATTTTATAGCTTGGTCCTATAAATTTTATGTTGGATTCTTCGCAAATTTTCGCAAATTTACTATTTTCCGATAAAAAACCAAATCCTGGATGTATACTATCTGATTTTGTAACATTTGCAGCTTCTATTATATTTTTAAAATTAAGATAACTCTTGCTTGCATTTCCGAGGTCCAATGCAAATAGCCTCATCTGCAAGTCTTGTATGCATTGAGTCTTTATCTGCACTTGAATATACTGCAACCGTTTTTATATTCATTTCTCTACATGCTCTAATTATTCTTACTGCGATTTCTCCACGATTGGCTATTAGTATCCTTTTCATACTCTCCTCCTAAAATTATACTAGTGCAAAAGTTAGCTCTCCTTTTACTGCAA
The DNA here is from genome assembly GCA_022792975.1 of Clostridia bacterium. The sequence goes on from JAAWCC010000046.1 coordinate 4,393, forward strand.
CTACACCATTTACTGTTGCTACTGCTTCTCCTACACCAATTGGTCCTTTTCTTTTTATAATTTTTACTTCTAACTTTAATACATCCCCTGGAACTACTTGTCTTTTAAATTTTAACTTATCTATTCCTCCAAATAATGCATTTTTTCCCTTATTCTCCTCAAGAGAAAGTATTGCTACTGCACCAGTTTGAGCAAGTGCTTCTGTTATTAGAACTCCTGGCATTATTGGATTTCCAGGAAAGTGTCCTCCAAAATACCACTCATTTATACAAACATTCTTATATGCAACAGCACTTTCACCGAGGTGTATATTCTTCTACCCTATCAATCATTAAAAAAGGCGCTCTTTGTGGTATTATCTCCATAATTTGTTTTACATCTAACATAAATTATGCCTCCTTAATCTTGAAAAGCGGTTTTCCATAATCAACCATTTCTCCGTCTTTTACTAGAATTTCAACAATTTCTCCTGCAGCCTCTGCTTCGATTTCATTCATTAATTTCATTGCTTCTATTATACAAAGTGTTTCTCCGTACTTTTACTTTGGTCCCTATTTCTACAAAACTTTTAGCCTCTGGAGATGGCTTTGCATAAAATGTGCCGACCATTGGAGAAGTTACCACTTTTAAATTATCACTTTCTATCTCTTGTTTTGGTATATCGTTTATTACTGTTTGTACTGAGCCTTTAACTATTTGTGGTACGCAGGTTGCTTCTACTTGTGTATTTTCTCCACCGATTTTTCAAGCTTATCTTTGTTCCATCTGGAAACTCAATTGAAAGCTCTGCTAAACTTGATTTTTCCATATCACTTATGATTTTTTTGATTTCAGAATATTCCATCTTTTACTCTTTTATGTTGGTCTTAAAGACTAACATATCCTCCCTTCTCACCTATGTAAGCCTTTCGAAAAAGCTTACTCAAACTTTTTACTTATTTTTGTGTCAATTTGCCCCGTCCCCACTGACATTTTTTAATAGGATTACACTGTTGTGTCCTCCAAATCCTAAGGAATCTGACATTGCGTATTTTATTTTTTCATCTCTTCCTTTGTTTGGAACTACGTCTAGGTCACATTCTTCGTCTGGTACTTTATAGTTTATTGTTGGTGGTACAAAGCTATCCTGCATTGCTTTTACTGTTATTATTGCTTCTACTGCTCCTGCTGCTCCTAGTAAGTGTCCTGTGTTTCCTTTGGTTGAGCTTATCATTAATTTCTTTGCTGCTTCTTTAAATGCTCTTTTTATTGCTATTGTTTCAAATTTATCATTTAAGTGTGTTGATGTTCCGTGTGTGTTGATGTATGTTACGTCTTCTGGCTTTATTCCTGCTTCATTCATAGCATTTACCATTGCTCTTGCTCCGCCTTCTCCTTCTGGTGATGGAGAGGTTATATGATATGAGTCTGATGTTGCTGAATATCCGAACTATCTCTGCATAAATTTTTGCTCCTCTTTTTTTAGCATGCTCGTATTCTTCTAATAATAATGCTCCTGCACCTTCTCCCATTACAAATCCGCTTCTTTCTTTATCAAATGGTATGCTTGCTCTTGTTTTATCTGTTTGTGTTGACAAGGCTTTTAGGTTTGCAAATCCTGCGATTCCAAGAGGTGTAATTGTTGCTTCTGTACCTCCGAACTAACATTAAATCTTGATATCCATGTTTAATTATTCTATATCCTTCTCCTATTGTGTGTGTTCCTGTTGCACATGCTGTTACCATTGAAAAGCTTTCTCCTTGTGCTCCTATTTCAATTGAAATGTTTCCCGCTGCCATATTTATAGTTGCCATTGGTATAAACATTGGAGATACTCTATCCTCTCCCTTTTCATTTAGAGTTTCGTTATTATCTTCTATGGTTTTCAAACCACCAATTCCTGAACTAATAGCTACTCCGAAACGTGTTTTATCAATTTTTTCTACGTCTAACTCTGCGTCTTTTACAGCCTCTCTTGCTGCAATAAGTGCAAAGTGAGAAAATCTATCTAATCTTTTGGCTGACCTTCTATCAAAATAGTCCTCTGGATTAAAATTCTTTACTTCAGCTGCTATCTTTACCTTTGAATTAGTAGTATCAAATAAAGTAATGTCGTCAATACCACATTTTCCATTCTTAATTCCTTCCCAGGTTTCAGCTACATTATTTCCTATTGGAGTTATTGCTCCAAGTCCTGTAATTACAACTCTTTTATCCATTTTCATTTTCTCCTTTATATTAACATTCCACCATCTACATGTATTACCTGTCCTGTAATATATGAACTATCAGCTGATGCTAAAAATTTTACTAAATTTGCAACATCCTTTGTTTCCCCTAATTTTCCAAGTGGTATTTGTTCTTTTATTCCGTCTTTCACTTTATCCGATAGGACCTCTGTCATTGCTGTTTGTATATATCCTGGTGCAACTGCATTTACTAAAATATTTCTACTTCCTAATTCCTTTGCTAAACTTTTTGTAAAACCTATTATTCCAGCTTTTGAAGCCGCATAATTTGCTTGACCAGCATTCCCCGAAACTCCTACAACTGATGCCATATTGATAATTCTTCCCTGTCTTTGCTTCATCATATATGGTACCGTGCATTTTGTTATATTAAAAGTTCCAACTAGATTTACATTTATTACATCTTCAAAATCTTCTTTTTTCATTCTCATTAGTAAACTATCTTTTGTAATTCCTGCATTATTAACAAGTACATCTATTTTCTCGAACTTTTCTATAATTTCTTTTATCATTTTCTCTGCATCTTCAAATTTTGAAACATCTCCTTGCACAAAATAGCAAGTCACATTATTTGCTTCTATTTCTTTTTTTAATTCTTCAAACTCAATAGGAGCTTTTCTGCAATTTATACAAACATCAAATCCTTCCCTTGCAAGCGTGCAAGCAATTTCTTTTCCAATACCAGTTGTTCCTCCTGTTATAAAAGCAAGTTTACTCATATTAATTTTCCTCCTTTAGTACTTTCATAGTATTTTCTAGTGTTTCACAATCTGTAATGTTTAAAATTCTCACCTCTTTATTTACTCTTTTTACAAATCCAGATAGTGTTTTGCCGTGGACCAATTTCTATAAATGTATCTGCACCAAGGTCTAACATAGTCTCTATGGATTTTCTAAATAGCACTGGGCTCATTACATGTTTTGATAAGCTCTCCCTTATATTATCATTTTCTTCATAAATCTTAGCATCTATATTCTTTATAACCTTATTCTTCTTGTTACATTTTATCTCTATCTTATCAAGTTCTATTTTAAGCTTCTCTGCTGCAACCTTTAGCTTTTCTGTGTGAAATGGTCCGCTTGTTTTTAGTTCTACAACCTTTTTAGCACCAAATTCCTTTGCCTTTTCCATTGCACTTGTTACAGCTAGTCTCTCTCCTGAAATAACTACCTGTCCCGGAGTATTATAATTTGCAGGAACAACAAATCCATTTTTTATCTCTCCGGCAAATCTCCTCGACCTTTTCATCCTCTAAGCCAATAATCCCAGCCATCTGCCAGTCTCCTTGAGGAACATTATCTTGCATAAGCTCTCCTCTTTTTCTAACAATCCTTATCCCATCTTCAAATGAAATATATCCAGAATATATAAGACCTGCGTACTCTCCAAGACTTAATCCAGCTGAAATATTTGCTTCAATCCCATTATTCTTCAAAACCTCAAGTATTCCAAGGCTCATAGTTAATATTGCAATCTGCGTGTTTCTAGTTTGATTAAGCTCCTCCTCTGGTCCTTCAAAAGAAAGCTTCTTTACGTCCATCCCTAAGACTTCACATACCTTATCATAAACCTTCTTTACTTCCTCATAATTATCATATAAATCTTTTCCCATCCCAACATACTGTGCTCCCTGTCCAGGGAATATAAATGCATTCTTCATATCAAAATAGTCCTTTCCGTAAGATTATATGTATATTATATTATAAAGTTTTTTAAATTTCATTATACTGAGTGGTCAGATTTTAAATATTCTTTTCGAAATGTTGATAGTCTTTTGGACTTTTCCAGTCTCCTCCCCATGTCCAACCTCTTGATATAAATATATCGTAAATTTCATCATTCTTGGATATTTTATGCTCAAATTCAATTTCTCTATCTGAATAAGCTGTGCTTGACGCTGGACTTACAAAACTATTTTTTACATAGGGATTGTATAGTGGATTTATATCTATTGCAGTACCTAAGGCATGGTTTGAAAGGCTCTTACCTCCATTAATTACTCTATAACAAAAACAAGAGGTATTATTGTTTGACATAGACAATTCGTCATTTGCCTCATATTCATCAATAAGTGATATTCTTTCAATCGGATATCGTATTTTATATAACTCCTTAAAAATATCTAAAACTTCATTTGCAAGTCTTGCGGACGTAATCATTTCTCCTATATGCTCCTCTCCATCAAAACCAATATATGTAATTTTCAAATATGAAAGAGAATTTCGATTAACCTTTGATTTGTATTCAATAGGAATTGATCTTCCAATCATTTTTTCATATATATTATTAGGGATTTCTTGCGAAATAAAAACGGGCTCCTCAATAGCTTTACCTTCTTCAGAAAAAACAGCACTATCAGACATAACAATTGGCTCTGTGACTTCTTGAGATATAAAAATTAATCCAGAAAAAATTAAAATAAAAACAATAAATTTTCTCATACTATATAATTTATTCACTCAATCTAAGTTTATGCAAAAATTAGATTTAAAAAGAATTATTTTCGCCCTATAAAAGACATAGAATCAAAGCTTTTATCTTAGGTTTTCCAGTATTTTTATACCAAAATTTCCTTAAGACAAAAGCTCCGTCCCTATGTCTTTAATATGGATTTACGTGGACCATGCAGTGTTTTACTAGGTTTATGTCTTGCTCTATTGATCTATGGACGTTTTCGGCTATTTGGTGGGTTTCTGTTAGTGTTTTTTGACCGTCTGCGCTTATTTCTACGTCTACATAGATTTTGTTACCGAATTTTCTTGTTTTTACCTCGTCTATTCTCATGACTCCCTCCTGCTTTTTTATCACTTCATAGATTTTTTCTACTGTCTCGTCGTCGCATGCTTCGTCTGTTAGTTGTCTCATTGTTTCTATAAATATGTCTACTCCTGCTTTTATTATGAATATTGAAATAATTACGCTCGCAATTGAGTCTAGGACTAAAAATCCCATTCTTGCACCTAATATTCCGTATGAAGCTTCCTATTGAGGATAGTGCATCTGACCTATGATGCCATGCATCTGCCATTACTGCACTTGAGTTTATCTTTTTTGCTACACCTCTTGTGTACCAATACATTGCTTCTTTTACAACTATCGATAAAACTGCTGCAATAAGTGCAATTATTCCAGGTATTTCAAAGTTTTTGTATTCTCCGTGTGAGGATATTTTCTACACCTGATATCCCTATACCAAGTCCTGTTAATATAAGTATTACTGAAAGTATTATTGATGCCACGCATTCAAATCTTTCATGCCCATAAGGGTGCGTTTTGTCTGATTTTTTATTTGCAATCTTTACTCCAATTATTACTATAATTGAACTAAATACGTCTGAGGCTGAATGTATTGCATCTGATATCATTGCAAATGAAGCAGCAAAAATTCCTGCTAATAGCTTAAGTAATGATAATACTATATTAATGATTATGCTTATTTTTGATGCTTTAATAGCTTCTCTTTCTTCCATTTTCCTTCTCCTTTACCCTAAAAAAAGACTCTCTAGGAAATTTATATCCCACAGAGTCTCTTTACTTCTGTTGCCACAACATGTAGCCCGGCTTTTGCCTGATATTTATATTATATTCTTAATTCACTTTTTTTGTTCATTAAATTGCTCTTGCTTTTATTATATGTCTTTGTTTACCTGTACTAGTGCATGTAATTAAAGTGACCTCTCTTTTTCCATTTGTAAGCTGTGAAGTACATGCAACATCAGTGTCGTCTACAACATATTTATCATATACTTTATATGTTACGCATCTTCCAGATAGGTCTGTTAGCTCTATTGTCGCATCCATTGATATTCCTGGCAGCTTACCAAACATCTTTCCGCTTTTATAATTGTGTCCAGCAATACAATAGTTTCCTATGTCATTTGGAGCTGGTCCATGGATTTTATTTAAAGATATTTTCAAAAGCTCATCAGATGTGCTTGAAAGTACAGGATACTCTATCCCTAAGCTAGGTATTTTAAGTATTGCCTCTGAATAATAACTTTTTCCGTCGGGAGCAATAGACTCAGTTATCTTTGATTTATCGTCTGAATTTTCAATACTTGTAATACTTACCTCCTCATTACCATCTCTACCATCTGCTAAAGCATTAACAATTATAACACCTTCTTCAACAGATATAGTAGTCTCATCAGCAGGCTCGTCATTTATTGCAAGCAGTATATCTTGTGAAACCTGTTCACTTTTACTTCTGTCATATTCTGCATATATACAAGCTGAAAATAAAGTACATGCTAAAAAGCAAGATAAAAAGAAGTTAACTTTATAAATCTTCCTTTTCCTTTTTAGCTCAGGTGTAACAATTATACTCTCTGTTACTAATATTTGATTAATTGTTTTTTTCTTTCTTTTGTCCATCATAAGATAAATTATACACTATTTTTTTTAGTTTTTCAAGATGTTTTTATTAAAATAACTCTATCCAATTTCTGGATAGTTATAATACATTAAATCATATCCAAAATTTCCTGCTTTAGTACCTCTACAATTTTCTCTTGAGGCACCTTTTTAATAACTTCACCCTTTTTAAATAATAGTCCCTCTTTTATTCCGCCGTGCAATTCCGATATCTGCCTCTTTAGCCTCTCCGTGGTCCGATTTACCCCGGCATCCCATAACTGCAACTGTTATATCAGCTTCTATTGTATTCAAAAAGCTCTCTACCTCTTTTGCAATTGGAATCAAGCTTATTTGTGTTCTTCCACATGTTGGACATGATATAAGTGTTGGAGATTTATGATATAATCCGCAGTTTTTCAAAATTTCTTTTGCGACCTTTACTTCTTCTACTGGGTCATCTGATAAAGATACTCTCAAGGTATCCCCTATTCCTTCTCTTAATAAAACTCCCAATCCTATACTCGATTTTATTGCTCCAGAAAATGCTGTTCCGAGCTTCTGTTATTCCGATATGTAATGGATAATCAAAACTCTCACTTGCTTTCTCATATGCTTCTATACATAACTCCAAATTTGTTGCTTTTAATGACACACATATATCATAAAAATCTAATTCTTCTAAAATCTTTATATGCTTTATTGCACTTTCAACCATTCCCTCAGCAGTAGGCCTTCCATTATACTTATCTAAAATCTCTTGCTCAATTGACCCTGAATTTACTCCTATTCTTATTGGTATATTTTTTGCTCTGCAGGCATTAACTACTGCCTCTACTCTATCTCTTCCACCTATATTTCCTGGATTTATCCTTAGTTTATCTACACCTGCCTCAATTGCTGTAAGTGCTATTTTATAATCAAAATGGATGTCTGCAACTATTGGAATATGTATTTTGCTTTTTATTTCCTTTATTGCTTTTGCGTCCTCCTCATCAAGACAAGCAACTCTAATAATTTCGCATCCGTGCATCTTCTAATTGTAATATTTGCTCTACTGTCTTTTCCACATCTTTTGTGAAGGTATTTGTCATTGATTGGATTACAACCTTATTTTCTCCTCCTATTGTCACATTTCCCACTTTAATTTTTCTTGTATCTTTTCTATTTACCATGTTTACCAAGTTATGTTAGTCTCAAATTCTAACATATTCTCCTTTCTTACACTAGTTTGTATTTTTCATGAAGCTGCTTCCTTCAATTTCACCAATATATTCATTGCATCAATTGGCGTTAGCTCGTTTACATTTATTTTATCTAACTCATGAGCTATTTCTGCTAATTTATAGTTGTACATGCTAAGCTGTCCTTCACTCTGTTTTTTTTCTTCTTTTTGCATACTCTTTTCTCCTAGCATGCTTTTTCTTTCTAAATTTTTAAGAATTTCCTTTGCATTTTTCAAAACCTCTTTTGGAACTCCTGCAAGTTTTGCAACATGTATTCCATAACTTTCATCTGTTCCACCCTCTACAATTTTTCTTAAAAATATTACATCCTCGCCTTTTTCTTTTACTGCTATTGAGTAATTTTTAACACCCTCTACTGTTTCTTCTAATTTTGTAAGTTCATGATAATGAGTTGCAAATAGTGTCTTTGCCCCGCATTTTTCCTTATCTGCCATGAAGGTTGCAACTGCCCATGCTATTGAAAGTCCATCATATGTAGAGGTTCCTCTTCCTATTTCATCCAATATTACTAGACTATTAGCTGTCGCATTTTGGAGTATATTTGCAACTTCCATCATTTCTACCATGAAAGTACTTTGTCCCATACTTAAATCATCTGATGCTCCGAACTCTTGTAAATATTTTGTCTACAACACCTATTCTTGCTTTTTTTGCTGGAACAAAACTTCCTATTTGAGCCATAAGTGTAATTAGCGCAACCTGCCTCATATATGTAGATTTTCCTGCCATGTTTGGTCCTGTAATTATTCCGAAGTCTATCACTGGTTTTATTCATGTATGTATCATTTGGGACAAATTCTCCGTGCTGATAGCATTTTCTCTATTACTGGATGTCTTCCCTCTTCTATGTTTATGTCTCCACTATTATCCACCTCTGGCATAATATAGTTTAAGTCCTCTGCCACTTTTGCAAATGCTGATAATACATCTAAGGTTGCTACGATTTCTGCTGTTTTTTGTATTCTTAGTATCTCTTTTGCAATTTTGTCTCTTATTTCTAAAAATAATTTATATTCTAAATTTACTAATTTTTCTGTTGAGCCGAAGAATTGTATCTTCTATCTCCTTTAGCTCTTCTGTTATAAATCTTTCGCCATTTGTAAGGGTTTGCTTTCTTACATATCTATCTGGTACTAATTTTAGGTTTGATTTTGTCACCTCTATATAATATCCAAATACTTTGTTATAGCTAATTTTCAAATTCTTTATACCTGTTTCTTCTCTTTCTCTTGCCTCTAATTCTATTAGCCAATTTTTTCCTTCTGTACTTGCTGATTTTAATTTATCAACCTCTTCATTATATCCATGTTTGATTATATTTCCTTCTGTTATTGTTATCCCTGGTTCTTCTATTATTGCCTTGTCTATTAATTCATATATATCTGTAAGCTCATCCATGCTTTGATAAATTTCTTTTAGCATATTAGCATCTACATCTACTAACAGCTTTCTAAGTTCTGGTAATTTCCCGAACAGACGCTTTAAGTGAAAGCATGTCTCTTGCATTTGCATTTCCAAATGATATTTTTCCTGCTATTCTCTCTATATCAAATATCTTTTTTAGAGCTTCTAAAATATCGTCCTTTAGTATCATGTCTTGCTTTAGCTCTTTTACTGCGTTTAATCTATCTCCGAATTTCTAAGGTATCAATAAGTGGGTCATTTATCCAACGTCTTAGAAGCCTTCCCCCCATTGATGTTGAGGTTTTATCTAATACCCAAAGAAGTGTACCTTTTTTACCTTTGTCTCTCATTCTTTCTGTTAGCTCCAGATTTCGTCTTGCGCTTATATCTAAAGACATATATTTAGAAACTTTGTAGAATTTTATTACTTTTATATGCTCCATTTCAATTTTTTGTGTTTCTTTTATATAGTTTAAAAGTCCATTAACTGCTACAATTCCGAAATTCGTTTTCGTTTAAATCCTTTAGTTTATCTCCTTTTATGTCTGTAAGTTCATATTTATTTTCTAATATTGATGTATCTGCTGAGAATGCTTCTTCTTTTGTGTTTGATATATAACATTCTATTCTTTCCTTGATTTTCGCAATTTCGTTTGCACATGAATATAGCATTTCATTTACTACAATTTCTGCTGGATAATATCTTGCAATTTCATCTAGCAATTTTGCAAAATTATTTGTTTCTTTTATTTGTGTTGCTAAAAAATCACCTGTTGATATGTCACATACTGAAACTCCAAAGAATATTCCCTGTTTGTAAATTGACATTATGTAATTATTTTTCTTTTCCTCTAGAAGATTATCTTCTAGAACTGTACCTGGTGTAACTACTCTTATTACATCTCTTTTTACTATTCCTTTTGCAGCTTTTGGGTCTTCTAATTGTTCACAAATTGCAACTTTATATCCTTTTTCTATTAGTTTTGCTATATACATATTCGCTGCATGGAATGGTACTCCGCACATTGGTGCTCTTTCCTCTTGACCACAATCTTTTCCTGTTAAAGTAATTTCTAATTCTCTTGAGGCTAAAGTTGCATCCTCAAAAAACATCTCATAAAAATCGCCTAGTCTATAAAATAATATACAGTCCTTGTACTCTTCTTTTGTTTCTAGATAGTGCTTCATCATAGGGGTGTATTCTGCCATTTATTTTCCTCCTCGTTTTTTTGGTTTTTATATTTTTCCTTCTAAGTACCATAGGCGGTCTTTTACAATTTCTACTTCGATAGTTTGGTTTATAAGGGCTTCTTCTCCTTCAAATATTATTACTTTATTTGTATCTGTTCTTCCGAGTTAACATGTTTTCATTGTTTTTACTTTTTCCTTCTACTAAAATCCTTTGCTTTGTTCCAAGGTATTTTGCGTTATTTCCTTCTACTTGACTTTCTACTAATTCCTTTAGTCTATCAAATCTTGTATGCTTTATTTCTTCTGGAACTTGGTCTTCCATTTTATCTGCTGGTGTTCCGTATTCTTCTTGAATATATAAACATAAATACTTGTTCAAAATTTACTCTTTTTACTACTTCTAGTGTATCTTGAAAATCTGCTTCTGTTTCACCTGGAAAACCGTACTATTATGTCTGTTGAGAATACAACTTGTGGAATTTTGCTTTTTATTTTTTCTACTAACTCTAAAAATTGTTCTTTTGTATATTTTCTATTCATTCTTTTTAATACTTCTGTACTTCCTGATTGTAAAGGTAAGTGTAGTATTTTGCATACTTTATTTGAAGCTCTTATGGCATCTATTACATCCTCTGTGAAGTCCTTTGGATGTGGTGAAATAAATCTTATTCTTTCAATTCCTTCTATTTTGTTTATATCTCTTAATAAATTTGAAAACTTATATCCCTTCCCTCCATCATATGAATTTACATTTTGACCAAGTAGTGTGATTTCTTTGTAGCCCTCTTTTGCCAGTTTTTTAATTTCTTTTAATATATATTCTGGCCTTCTGCTTCTTTCTCTGCCTCTAACATATGGAACTATACAGTAAGTACAAAAATTATTACA
>JAAWCC010000047.1 GCA_022792975.1 Clostridia bacterium
AAGATATTTTATAGTATTTTAAAGAGAATGTCAATCATAAAATCAAATAAAACTGACTCACAAGTTATATAAATTAAAAATAAAATAAAAAAGAAGTGTTAAATTTCTCCAAAAATTATTGATTTATCAAATCAATTAATGTATAATAAGACCAAAGATGTAAAAAGATAGGAGAGATAATTATGAACATTAAAATAACAGGAAAAGATTTAAAAGCAACAGATGCAATAAAGGATTATGTAGAGAAAAAATTAGAGAGGATACAAAAATACTTCGAAGGCGATTTTGATGTAAATGTTACAATTAGAACAGAAAAAGATATGCAAATTGCAGAAATGCATGTTATCACAAAAACAAATACATATAGAGCAGTTACAGAGCATAGAGACTTATATGCCTCAATAGATAAAGATATAGATATATTAGAAGGTCAAATCAGAAAAGCAAAAACAAAAAGAGATAGAATAAATAAAGAGGAATCTATAAAACTAAAGGAAACAACACTTGCTAAAGGAGAGGAAAAGGAAATAACAGATGAAATTTTAAAAACAATATATTATGATATAAAACCAATAGCACCAGAGGACGCAAAATTAAAACTAGAGGATATGAGAGGAAACAACTTCTTAACCTTTATAAATGTAGATACAGGAAAAGTAAATGTTATCTTTAGGTTAAAGGATGGAAAAAATTACGGATTAGTTGAGCCAGAATAATAAAAAAGGCTAGATAAAATTAAATAACAGATAAGAATTCAAAAATCTCACTTAACTTTTTGATTTTTGGGTTCTTATTGTATATAGAGGCAAGGAGAATACTATATGAAAGAGCAGGAATATATTTTAGAAAATTGTGAAGCTTTTGAATTGAACGACATATTTGATTGTGGACAATGCTTTAGATGGAATAAAGAAGAAAATCGGAAGCTACACAGGAGTTTTCAAAGGAAATGTTTTAAATGTAAAAAAAGACGGAGAAAAAGTAATATTTAGAGGAACATGCGATGGCAATATAGAAAAAATTTGCTATGAATATTTCGATTTAGAAACCTCATACGAGGATATAAAGCAAAAATTAGCAAAAATCGATGAACACTTAAAACAGAGTGTAGAATATGGAAAAGGAATAAGAATATTAAAACAAGATTTATGGGAAACAATAATCTCCTTCATAATTTCCGCAAACAATAATATTCCTAGAATAAAGGGAATAATAGAGCGAATCTCAAAAAAATATGGAGATAAAATCGAATATCAGGGAAAAGAGTATTATACCTTTCCTAATATGAATAGTCTAGGACAAGCAAGTGTAGAAGATTTGAGAGGCTTAGGACTTGGCTTCAGAGATAAAAGAATATATGAAACAACAAAAATGTTTCTAGAAAATAAAATAACTTTAGAGGAATTAGAGAATGAAAAAGACACTAAAGTTTTACGAGATAGACTAATGGAATTACCAGGAGTTGGAGGAAAAGTCGCAGATTGTATAATGCTTTTTGGATTAAAAAGATTTGAAGTATTTCCAGTAGATGTATGGGTAAGACGAGTAATGAATGAGTTATATATAAAAGAAGCTGATGAAACAAAAGTATCTAAAGAGCTTTTGCAGGACCTAGCAAAAGAAAAATACAAAGACTTAGCAGGACTTGCACAGCAATATTTATTTTATCAAAGAAGGAGCATGTAGCCTTGAAACTTAACCTGATATATGGAAAAGCCGGAAGCGGAAAAAGTACATATTTATTCAAAAAAATAAAAGAGATAATAGACGAAGCAAAAAAAATATATATAATAACACCAGAGCAATTTTCCTTCACTTCAGAGAAGAAATTGCTAGAAGAACTAGGAACAGGAGCTGTAATAAATGCAGAGGTCTTAACTTTTTCACGTATGGCATACAGAGTAATAAATGAAAATGGAGGTAAACTAAAGAGCATAGAAGGCTTTGGCAAATCAATGCTTATATATGACATCTTAGAGAAATCAAAAAAGGAATTAAAATTTTTAGGAAAAAATCTACAAAATATAGAGGTTGCAAGTAGAGCGATAACAGAGTTTAAAAAACATAATATAACAGTAGAAAGACTAAATGAAGTAAAAATCAAGACAAAGGACGAATATTTAAAGGCTAAATTAGAAGATATGGAATGTATTTATAATAAATTCCAAACTTCAATAAAAGAGAAATTTTTAGACGAAAATGACACTTTGACGTATTTAGCAAATGAATTAAAAAACACAAAAGCATTTGAAAATTCAATAATTTATATAGACGAATTTGTACGGATTTACACCTCAAGAATATAGAGTAATTGAGGAATTAATGAAAATATCAAATGAGGTAAATATAACAATATGTGCAGATAATTTAGACTTAGAAGCATCAAATGCAGATAATGATATATTTTATAGCAATAAATTAACAGCATCAAAATTAATAAAAATTGCAAACACAAACAATGTAGAAATTGGGACACCAATAAATTTAAAAGAAAATAAAAGATTCAAATCAAAAGAACTAATCCATTTGGAGGAAAATATCTATTCAAATAAATATAAAAAATACCCAGAAGAAGTAAAAAACATAGAGCTATTTTTAGCAAGTAACCCATATTCAGAAATAGAATATATAGCCAAAAAGATAGTAGAAAACGTAAGAGAAAATGGATATAGGTATAAAGAAATAGGCATAATCACTAAAAATATAGACACATATTCAGGATTAATAAAAGCGATATTTTCCAAATACGATATACCAGTGTATATTGACGAAAAAAAAGCTTTAAGCCAAAATATCTTAATAAAATATATTATTTCACTTTTAGAGGTTTTTGCAAAAAATTGGTCATATGAGAGTGTAATGGCATATGTTAAAACAAAATTTTTGGAGCTTGAAGACGAAGAAATATATGAACTAGAGAATTATTGCAAAAAATGGGGCATAAAATATTCTAAGTGGTATAAAGAGGATTGGAAATATGGTGAAAATGAAGAGGCACTAAAATACTTAAATAGTATAAGAAAAAGGGTTGTAACTCCGCTTTTATCATTTAAAGAAAAATGCTATAAAAATATGAAAAGCAAGGATTTAAGTAAAGCAATTTATGAATTTTTAATTGAAAATAAAATAGATAAAATATTAAAAGAAAAGGCAGAAGCCATAAGCGAGACAAACCAGGACTTAGCTAGTGAATATATAACAAGCTTTAATACAGTAGTTAAAATATTAGATGAGATTGTAAAGGTATTTGATAATGAAGTATTAACATTTGAAAAGTATTCAGCTTTTTTAAAAATCTCTTTTTCAGAAAATGGACTTCGGCAAACTACCAGCAAGTTTTGATCAAGTAACAGTAGGAGACGTAGATAGATCAAGAAGCCATACAGTAAAAGTTATTTTTATAATAGGTCTAAATGATGGAAGCTTTCCAAGTGTAAAAAATAACGAGGGCTTTTTTAATGATAGCGATAGAGAAAAATTAAAGGAAATGGAAGTAGAGCTTGCAAAAACAACACTAGAAGCATTATATAATGATAATTTTAATATATATAAAGCCTTTACAGCAGGTGAAGAGAAGATATATATGTCATATGTATCTTCAGACAGTAATGGAGAAGGTCAGAAGCCATCAACACTACTTTTAAAGATAAAAAAAGTATATCCAAAATTAAAAGAAAAAAGCGATATAATAAAAAAGGAAATGGTAATTTCAAAGAAAGTAGCCGTATTTGACGAACTTTTATTAAGCCTTAGAAGCTTCAAAGATGGAGCAACAATAGATAAAGTATGGTTTGAAATATATAAAATATTTGAAGAAGACGAAAAATGGAGAAGCAGGTTAGAAAATGCAATAAAGGGCCTAGACTTTTCAAACATTCCAGCAGATATAAAAAAGGAAAATATAGAGAGACTTTATGGGGAGGTATTAAAAACCAGTGTATCAAAGCTGGAAAGCTATCAAAAATGCCCATTTTCTTTTTATCTAACCTATGGGCTGAAGTTAAAAGAAAAAGAAAGCTTTAAACTAGAGAGCCTAGACACAGGAAGTTTTATGCATGATGTGATAGATAGTTTCTTTGAAGAAATAGAAATAAGACGGATTAAATATAAAGCAATTAGAAGAAGCCGAGGTTAAAAGCATAATAGAAAAAATAATAGAAGAAAAACTAATATTACCACAAAACCAAATCTTTATAAGCTCAGCAAAGTTCAGAAATCAAACCTTCAGATTGAAAAAATTAATATTAAAAGCAATGAAATATATAATTTTATCAATAACAGAAAGTGATTTTGATGTGTTTGGTCATGAAGTAGAATTTGGTGAAAATAAAAAATATCCACCAATTGAAATAAAGCTAGACAATGGTAAAAAGGTAGAAATAACGCGGTAAAATAGACAGAATAGATATCGCAAGAGATGAAGAAGGAGGATATTTAAGGATAATAGACTACAAATCTTCGAAAAACTACATAGAATTAAATGATGTGGTATATGGATTAAAACTTCAACTTTTAACATATCTAGATGCTGTAACAAAACTAGAGGATTTAGAGCCAGCAGCAGTATTATATTTTAACCTAATAGAGGAAAAACTTGATAAAAGAAAGAGTGTAGAAGAAATCGAGGAGGATATAAAGAAAAACTTTAGAATGAATGGATTACTTACAGCAGATGTGAAGTTAATAAGGATGATGGATAAATCTTTAGAAACAGGTGCATCAAGCATAGTTCCAGCATATATAACATCTAAACGGAGAAATATCAGCTGCAAAATCAAATACAGTAAGTAAAGATGGATTTAAAATATTACAAAAATATATAATAAAAACTATAAAAAATATATCAAAAGAAATCCTAAATGGTAAAATAGATATAAAGCCATATTATAAGGAAAAATCTACTCCATGTGGATATTGCTCATATAGAGCAATATGTCAGTTTGATAAAAACAAATTCTGCAATGAATATAACTATATCCCAAAACTTACAGAAGAGGAAATTTGGGAAAAATTAAGTGAGGAGAATTAAAGCTTATGCAAGTAATAGGAATAACAGGTGTTTCAGGAGCAGGAAAGACAACTGCTGCAAAAGAGATTTGTGATTTATATGAGGCGGAGCACATAAATGCAGATAAAATAGTTAGGTCGTGCCAAAAGAAGGGAGAAGATTATTATAAAAAAATAGTAGAAACCTTCGGAAAGGAAATTCTTCTTGAAAATCGGAGAACTAGACAGAATAAAGCTTGCTAAACTGATATTTTCAAATAAAGATGCAAAAACTAAAATAGATGAATTAACAGTAAAATTTATTGTGCCTAAAATATTAGAATATGTAAAAGAATTTGAAAAGTTAGATATAAAAGTAGTCATAGATGCACCACTTTTATTTGAAATGGGATTAAATAAAATTTGCGATATAACAATTGGTGTGCTTGCAAACGAGAAGCTTTGCATTAGTAGAATATGTGCAAGGGATTTAATAAGTGACAAGGATGCAAAATCTAGGCTTCAAAGTCAAAAAACAAATGAATACTTTAAGATAAATTGTGATTATGTAATAGATAATCATGGAGGAAAAGATGCAATAGGTGATGCAATAGAAGATATATTTAATGGAAAAAATCTATCAAATAGAAATGTGATACAGGTAAAAGAAGGAGACATTGAGTATTTGCAATTTAGAAAATTACTAAATTATTCAGAGTACATATCACATTGCTATACTCTAAAACCGCTAAACTTTAAACTAGATGACCCAAAAGCAGTTATAAGAGACTATAAAGCAATATGTGATGCTTTAGGGATGGATAGCAAAAACATTTGTAGACCAAAGCAAACTCATTCAAGAGAAATAGCAGTAGTAGAGGAAAGCATAGGGATAAATAATATCGAGAACGTAGATGGACTAGTTACAGATGTGAAGGATAAAATATTATCGCTAATATTTGCAGATTGTACTGCACTGTATTTCTATGCTCCAGAAAAAAATGTGATTCGGAAATATCCATTCAGGGTGGAAGGGAACCTTTCAAGAAATTGCAAAAAGAGCAGTAAGAGGTTTAAAAGATGAGTATGGAATAAATCCAGATAAGCTGATTTGCTGTATAGGTCCATGCATTAAAGAGTGCTGCTTTGAAGTGGACGAGGATGTAAAAAATATGTTTGAAAAGAAATTTGAAAAAACAGGAAAAATAGACCAAATTATAAAAAAATCACAGAATAATAACAAATATTATATTGACACAACCCTAGCAAATAGGATAATATTAAAGGAGGAAGGCTTAAAAGACGAAAATATTATAGATAGTATGATATGTACAAAATGTAATTCAGATAAATTGCATTCATATAGAAAAGATAAAGAATATTCAGGTAGAAATACAGCAATAATAAGCTTGAAAAGTTAAAAACAAAAGAGGAAAGGAATCTAAGAAGATGGATGAACAAGCAAAAATACTTTTATATAAGCAACTAATGAAATTTGAAGTAATGGCAAATTTAAAAGGCACAAAATTAATACCTTGGCCAAACTATTGTAAATTAGAAAAAAAAGAAGCATTAGAATATGCATCAGATTATAGAGATAAATGTTCAGAAGCCTTTAACAAAAAAGCAAGAAAAAGTGAAAGAAGACCACTTTATCTAGAACTACCCGAAATGGACTTTGAGGGAGAGGATTTAAGTGACTTTTACCTTCACGATTTTATGCCAGGTTATGCAAAAGAAAGAAACAATGGAAAAAAGGTATTTGTCACAACAAAAATAAATTTAAAGGATACAAACTGTATTATAAACATGGGAACTATTAGACCAATAATACTTTCATTAGATGGGAAAACTATTAGGGAAATTTCAGCAGATATAAGAAAATGTGACTTTCGTGGCTGCACAGTTTTCGGGAAATTCCAGAATACTAGAGCAAAGCTTGAGTACACAGATAACAATTTACCGCAGGATTATGTAGAAAGGCTAATAAATTTCAAAGTTCCAGAAGAGGCTGTTCTTACAACAGATGATGTATATATTGCTATGCAAGAGGGTGGAGTTGTAAGAGGAATAAAGGGGCTAGAGAAAGTAAAACAAATGGTAGACTATAACCTTACAGCAGTCAACGAGAGAATCTGGGATTATAGAAAAGTAATACGTGATTATAAAATAGATATTTCATATACAGGCGTGTTTATCTATCAATATGGTATGGAATCGATAGGAAAAGAAAATTATTATATTGATTTAGAAGGCAGAGCTAAAGAGGCATACATTAAAGGCGATATAGACTATGTAGAAGGTGTATATAAAGACTTAGATAAAGAAACAAAGAGTCGATTAGTAGGACTTGCACTTAAAGATCGGAAAGGATAAATTTGTAAAAAAACACAAAAGAGATTTAAAAGGTGTACAGAAGAAATATTTGGAGGCTAGAGAAAGTAAAGGAAGAGCAGTAGAAGAGACAGAAAAAGTAATAGAAATTCTTATGCAAGAATATAGAAGCGGAAAAATGGTAGAGTTTTCAATTGACATTATGAAAGTAAATATTGAAATGAGAACTCAAGTGCTGTCTCAAATATACAAAGATGGGAAACTAGAAATAGTGCAAAGATATTTAACATCAATTACACCAAGGCTAAAAAATGAAATTTTAGTTACAGAATATAAAAAAGGAAACATAGACTTTGTATATGGAAGCTTTGGAAAAATAGACAATGGAGACTTAAAAGAAACAATTTTAAGCAAAGAATTAAAAGAGAAAAACTACAAATTTTTATACGAAAACTATGAGTATATATATAATAAGGATGTAAGAGACAAAATAATGAAGTACGCATATAAGGAAGGAAATGTGGACTTTATGAATAAGCACTTAGAGGACATGCCTAAAAGTATGAAGTTAGAAGCAGCAATCAAATATAAAGACCTAAAGCTATCAAAAGTAGAACTTGCACAATTGCTTAAAAGATAGGAGGAATTAATGAAGGCAAAAATACTAAAAAAAGGAGACACAATAGGAGTAGTTGCACGGATCAAATCCAATTTTAGAAGAAAACCTTGAAGAAATAGAAAGAGCAGTCAATCTTATGAAGGACTTAGGATTAAATGTAAAATTTGCAAAACATGCATATAATAATCCTTGCCGGATATGGAGAAACAGCAAAGCATAAAGCCGAGGATATAAATGAGATGTTTCAAGATAAGCAAATAGATGCAATTTTCTGTGCGAAGGGTGGCTTTAATGTTAATTCTGTGTTTGACTATTTAGATTTTGAAATTATCAAAAATAATCCTAAAATAATATGTGGATATAGTGATCCAACCTCGTTAATTAACTGTATATATGCAAAGACTGGATTAGTGACATTTCATGGGCCAAATTTTAAAACACTTGCAGACCTTGAAACTAGCTATGGATATGATGAAATGAAAAAAAGATTTATTGAAGGTAGCTTAGAACTTGGAAAAAATGATAGTGAATATAAAGTGATACAAAAGGGTAGAGCAGAAGGAGTATTAGTTCGGAGGAAACCTTTCGTTATTTACTAATTTAATAACAGGAAAATACACAGTAGATGTGCAGGATAAAATATTATTCATAGAGGATTTAGCATTTGAAAGTCCTCCACGGAATGATTAGCAACTATTTATATAAATGCAAGCAAAATGGAGTGTTTGATAAAATAAAAGGATTATGGATTGGAAGCTATGAACATGAAAGTGGCATTACTTTAGAACAAATAGTTTCAGATACACTTGAAGGGGAATACAGCTTCCCAATAATAAAATCAGATAACTTCGGGCATGGACTTTTAAAAACAGTTATTCCAATAGGAGCAAGGGCAAGAATTGATACAAATTCAAATAGAAAAATTGAGCTTCTAGAAAGTCCACTTGTATAATTAAAGGGTGTGAAAAAATGTATAATACATGGGAAGAATTAGAAGAAGGAATAAAAGAATGTAAAAATTGTAAATTACATAGTGCAAGAAAAAATATAGTATTTGGAGTTCGGAAACAAAGAGGCGGATTTGATGTTCATTGGAGAAGGGCCAGGGGCAGATGAAGATACTCTTCGGAGAGCCTTTTGTAGGAAAGGCAGGAAAACTCATGGATAAAGCCTTCATAGGACTTGGAATAAAAAGAGAGGATGTATATATTGCAAATATTGTAAAATGCAGACCACCACAGAATAGAAACCCAGAAAAAGATGAGGCAGAAGCGTGTATTGATTATTTGCGCTCGCAGGTAATGCTAGTGAAGCCAAAAGTAATTGTGCTCTTAGGAAGTGTAGCACTCAAAAATATCTTAGGAGATAGTTATCGGAATAACAGCCTCAAGGGGGAAATGGATAGAGAAGAATGGAATACTATATATGCCGACATGGCACCCCGCAGCACTTTTGAGAGATGAGACAAAGAAGATAGATTTTTGGAAGGATTTAAAGGAAGTACAAAAAAGGCTAGAAAATATTTAGGACAATTTAGGAGGAGAAAATGGAGATAGAGGATATACAAAAAAAAGCGGAAATGTGTCTAGGATGTAAGACAAAGCCATGTATGAAGGGATGCCCACTTTCAAATGATATTACAGAATTTATTAGATGTGTCAAGCAGGAAAAATATAAGGAGGCATATGAGATTTTGCTTGATACAACAGTGCTTCAGTCAATATGTGGTAGAATATGCCCACATTTTAAACAATGCCAAGGCTCATGTGTAAGAGGAATAAAAGGAAAATCCGTTTCAATAGGGGATATAGAGGCTTTTATTCGGTGACATGGCAATAAAAAATAGATGGGATATAGAAAAGATAAAAGAGCCAAACGGAAAGAGGATTGCAATAATAGGAGGAGGACCAGCAGGCTTGACGGCAGCTAGCTATCTTGCAAGAAGGGGCTTCAAGGTTTGCATATATGAAAAACACAAAGAGCTACGGTGGGCTATTGAGTCATGGAATACCAGACTTTAGACTTCCAAGAGAGATTATAAAGGAGGCTTTGCAAAAGATATTAGATTTAGGGATAGAGGTGTTTTTTGAGAAGGAATTAGGAAAAAATTTTGAGCTTGAAGACTTGAAACAAAAATATGATGCAGTTTTATTATGCTTTGGTGCAAATATGTCATCAAAAATGCATATTGAAGGAGAAAATTTAAGCCGGAGTTTATGGAGGAAATGAATTATTAGAATATGAGCAGTATCCAGATTTTTCAGGCAAAACAGTAGCTGTAATTGGTGGAGGAAATACAGCAATGGATACTGCAAGAACAATAAATAAGCGTGGAGCAAAGAAGGTCATAGTAATATATAGAAGAGCAAGACAGCAAATGCCAGCTGAGGCTAAAGAGGTAGATGAGGCAATAGACGAAGGAATAGAATTTTTATTCCAAAACAATATCACAAAAGTAATTGGAGAAGACAAGGTAAAAGCAGTAGAATGCATAAAAACAGAACTTATAAAAGTAGAAGGAGATAGAGAGAGACCTGTAAATATTAAAGGCTCAAATTATATTCTCGATGTAGATTATGTTGTTATGGCACTTGGCTCGAAGCCTAATCAGCAGATACTTGAAAAGTTAGGACTTAAAATAAATGATTGGGGATATATACAGACAGACGAAAATGGTGAGACTTCAATAAAAAATGTATTTTCTGCGGGAGAAATAGCAGGAAATCGGAGGAACTGTTGCAAAAGCTGCAAGAGCAGGAAGAGATGTTGCAATGTTTTGCGCTAAAAAGCTTGATAAATAGTAATAAATATATTCAATAAAAATGCTCCTTTACTAAGGAGCATTTTAAATAATTAGGATATCTAAATTAAATTATTCATGTTATAAAGTCCATTTTCTTGAGTGGCAATAAATTTGCAAGCTTTGATTGCACCTTCTGCAAATACTGTTCTCGAATAAGAGGTATGTTTTATTTCAAAGGTGTCATTTAAACCAAAGAATTGTACTGTATGTTCTCCAACTATATTGCCACCTCTGATTGAGCTGATACCTATTTCATTTTCTTCTCTCTTTTGTGATAAATCATGCCTATTATATATATATTTCATTTTGCCACCTAGGGCTTCATTTATTGTATTTGCAAGCATTAAAGCTGTTCCACTTGGGGCATCTACTTTGTTTTTGTGATGCGTTTCTGTTATCTCAATATCTGTGTTTGCAAAGAATGGGGCAATTTGTGCAATTACTTTGCACATTAGGTTTATGTCAAAAGACATATTAGAGGACCTAAATATAGGCAAAGTGTCACTGTATTTTTTAATAAGCTTTTCCTGCTCTTGATTAAAGCCAGTTGTAGCAATAACAATTGGAATATGTTTTTCATTTGCAAATTTTAATATTTCTAAAGTAGCATGAGCATGAGAAAAGTCTATTATTACGTCAACTTTTTCTTGTATTTTAGAAATATCATTATATACAGGGAAGTTATCAATGTTACCTGCCTCTTGACCAAAGCCACAGACAAAGTTTAAATCTGGCTCTTTTTCTATACAAGAGATAACTTCTTTTCCCATTCTTCCTAAAGCTCCGCTAACTAATATATCCATAAATTAAATTCCCTTCACCTTTTATATTACTTGATATGTAAAATTAGGAATTAAATTAATGTTTAAAATGTCTCATTCCCGTAAAAATCATTGCAATTCCATATTCATTACATTTATCAATAGAATCTTGGTCGCGAATTGAACCACCAGGTTGTACAATTGCTGTAATTCCAGCTTTATAGGCTTCTTCAACACAATCAGCAAAAGGGAAAAAGGCATCTGATGCAAGTATTGCACCATTTGTTACATTTTCACCAATAAGCTCCTCAGAATGCTGGACACATTGTTTGACAGCCCAAATTCTATTAACCTGTCCGAGGACCAATTCCGATAGTTTGCTTATTTTTTGCTAAAACAATACCATTAGACTTAGCAAATTTAACAACTTTAAGCCCAAACATCATATCCTCAAGCTCTTTATCAGTAGGTTTTCTATTAGTTACAACTTCATATCCATCTAATAGCTTACTGTCAATAGTTTGAACAATAATTCCACCATTTATTTTCTTAATATCTAAAGCATTTTCAGGAGGTCTAACTGAGATTGTAGGAAGCTCTAAAAGTCTTAGATTTTTCTTTGTTTTTAATACCTCTAATGCTTCTTTTTCAAAAGAAGGAGCAACAATAACTTCTAAGAATATTTCCTTCATTTCCTCGGCCATTTTCAAAGTAACTTCTCTGTTGACTGTAACAATTCCACCAAAAATTGAAGTTTTATCAGCTTCAAAAGCTTTTTTCCAAGCCTCATATATATCATTTCCAGCACCAACACCACAAGGATTTCCATGTTTACAAGCAACAACAGTTGGCTCATCAAATTCCTTTAACAATTCTAAAGCACCATGTGTATCATTTATATTATTGAAAGAAAGCTCCTTTCCATTTAATTGAATAGCAGTAGTTAAAGAGCCTTCACATTTTCCTATTTCTTTATATAAAGCAGCTTTTTGGTGAGGATTTTCACCATATCTCATTTCTTGAACCTTCTCATATGTAAGAGTTAATGCATTTGGAAAGCTATCATCTTTTCTCTCAGATTTGAGATAATTACAAATCATAGCATCATAATTTGCTGTATGCTCAAAGACTTTATTCATTAGATAAAACTTGGTATCAAGTGATACTTCTCCATTAGATTTCAATTCATTCAAAACGATTTCATAATCTTTTGGGTCAGTTATAACTGTAACATCTTGATAGTTTTTCGCAGCACTTCTTAACATTGTTGGACCACCAATATCAATATTTTCAACACATTCGGCACGTGTCACATTGTCTTTTAATACAGTAGATTTAAAAGGATAAAGATTAACAATGACAAAATCAATTGTATCTACACCTAAATCCTCAAGCTGCTTCATATGATCTTCTTTTGACCTCATAGCAAGAATTCCCGCATGTACTTTTGGGTGAAGTGTTTTGACTCTTCCATCTAAACACTCAGGAAAACCTGTAAGCTCAGAAATTTCAATAGCATTTAAGCCATCCTCCTTAAGCTTTTTATAAGTACCACCAGTTGATATGATTTGGACACCTAAAGCTTCTAATTCTTTTGCAAACTCCGTAATACCTGTTTTATCAGATACGCTAATTAAAGCCTTCATAGCTACCTCCATAAAATAAAATTAATACATGAAACATTATACTACAAAATTTGCAAATTTTCAAGGGAAAATTAAAAAGCCTTGGGCGGGGGCTATATATACTAGTCCCCGCCCAAAGGCCAATTCAATTGGAGTCAGAGTCCATGCTTACTTGAGGGCTTTATTCTGGACAATGTACCAGAGACCGTCTGAGAAGTAGGTGGTCACCCCCTGAAGGTGAGAATACATAATCCGGATGGTGTCGTAGGCCTCGGTCTTGTCAAGATAGCCTGTGCCGTCCAAGAGTTGATACCGATCGGTATCAATGTTGATGTTAGCCATGGAATTTTCCTCCGTTTTTCTTCCTAATACATTAGGAATTTATTTTGAGAATTGTATATCAACAATTCTAACATAATTATAACATATTTTACATAATTTTGCAATGGGGGACGGAGCATTTTGACATCACTCTTGAAGGTTAGTCAATCATATGTCACACTTTTTTGAAAAAATATATATTTTAGGTACCTTATATTGCTATTCTTAGAATTCTTTATCAGTTTTAGTTCTTCTTCTGTATGTTGGTTTGGATGATAGTGTGGTCTTCTTGATTTATCCTCTAAGCTTTTTATACTTCCATCATACCTTGTTCTCCATCTATATATTGCTCTTCTACATTCTCCAAACTTTATTGCTGCTTTTGTTACATTATATTTATATGAAAATTTTACTACACATTAAACTTACGGAAATTCAAAAAAAAGCTTGACAAGGCTTAAAAAACAGTGTAAAATTATAAATACAAATATGAGACTAGAAGCGTGGAAGCAAATTCCACGCTTTGCCTATGTCTGGGAAGGAAAAAATATGGCGAATATAGAGGAAAAGTTTGAAGCCCTAATAAAGACAAAAATAGAAGAACTTGGGTATAATCTATATGATGTAGAATATACAAAGGAAGGGAAAAACTACTTTTTAAGGATATATATAGACAGCAAAAATGGAATAAGCCTTACGGACTGTGAGAAAGTAACAGGAGAAATAAACGACATATTAGATAAGGCAGATTATATAAAGGAAGGATATTTCTTAGAAGTATCTTCAACAGGCATAGAAAGAGTTTTAAGAAAAGATAAACACCTAGAGGGGGCAATAGGAGAAGAAATTGAAATAAAGCTATTTAAACCGATTGACAAACAAAAGATTATATCTCGGTGGTCTCAGGAGGTTTGACAAAGAAAAAATATATATACAAACAAACGAAGGCGAAAAAGAATTAGATAGGAGTCTAATTGCACAAATCAAAATAAAATATAATTGGTAAAAGTAAGTTCAAACAAGAAAGGATTGATTAAAGTGAAAGCAATTGATAATAAGGAATTAGAGATAGCTTTAGAAGCATTAGAAAAAGAAAGAGGAATAAAAAAGGAATATTTGATGGAGCAAATTGAGATTGCTCTTATCACAGCATATAAAAATAATTATAAAGATAGTGAAAATGTAAGAGTAGTAGTAGATAGAGCAACACGGAGAAACACATATATTTTCAGTAAAAGAGATAGTAGAAAAGTTAGAAGATCCAGTAACACAAATAACAAAAGAGGAGGCAGCAAAATATAGCAAACAACTTATGGTTGGAGATACAATTGACATAGAAATAAATCCTAGAAATTTTGGCAGAATTGCAGCACAAACAGCAAAACAAGTTATAATTCAAAAATTAAGAGAAGCAGAAAGAGATTTAGTATTTAGCGAATTTAATGAAAGAAAAGGTGAAATAGTATCAGGAATAGTACAAAAGGCAGATAGTGGAACAATTGTATTGGATTTAGGTAAACTAGAAGGAATAATGCCTACAAAAGAACAAATACCAACAGAGAAATATAAAGTAAATGATAAAGTTAAAGCATATGTTGTAGATGTTGTAAGAGGAACAAAGGGTGCACCTCAAGTTATAATTTCAAGAACAGCAGGAGACTTTGTTAAAAAGTTGTTTGAATTTGAAATACCAGAAATATATGAAGGCTTAATAGAAGTAAAAAGTGTATCAAGAGATCCAGGAAATAGATGCAAGGTGGCAGTTCATGCACAAAATGAGAACATAGATCCAGTAGGTTCATGTGTAGGGCAAAAAGGGGTTAGAATTCAAAATATAATAAATGAATTAAATGGTGAGAAAATAGATGTAATAGAATGGAATGAAGACCCAAGTATATTTATATCTTCAGCATTACTTCCAGCAAGAGTCATGGCAGTGGATATAAATGAAGAGGAAAAATCAGCAAGAGTAATTGTTCCAGATGACCAATTATCACTTGCAATTGGCAAATCTGGACAAAATGCAAGGTTAGCCGCAAGACTTACAAATTGGAAAATAGATATTAAGTCAGAAACACAATTTAGAGAGATGTTAACTAATATGCAAGAGGAAGGGGAACAAGAAGAAAATGCAGAAGAAGGAGTAGACAAATAATATTGAAGGAAAAAATGACAAGAACATGTATAGGCTGCAAAAATAAAAAAGAGAAGCAAGAATTAATTAGAATTGTTTGTAACAAAAACAATGAAATAAACGTAGACTTAAAACAAAAACTAGAAGGAAGAGGAGCTTATATATGTAAAAATGAGCAATGTTTTGAAAAAGTGCAAAAGGGAAATAGACTAAAAAATGCACTTAAGACAAATGTTAAAAATGAAAAATATGAGGAATTAAGAGGTGTGATATTTGACAGAAAGTGAAAAGGTTTTAGGAATACTTGGACTTGCAGCAAGGTCCCGGAAAAGTAATTTCGGGAATGGATGCAGTAACAGAAAGTGTGCAAAAACATAAAGCCAAGCTTGTGATTGTGGCACAAGATACATCTGAAAAATCCAAGAAAAACATAAAATATGTTTGTACTAATAATGGAATAAGTGTAATAGAATTAAGTACGATAGAACTTTTAAGTCGTTCTATTGGAAAAAAGAATAAGGCAATAATAGGCATAACAGATAAGAATTTTTCAGAGGGAATACTAGAAAAATGTAATCGGGGGTGATTTGCTATGGATAAAGTAAAAATACATGAATTAGCAAAAAAATTAAAAAAATCTAGTAAAGAAATTATTGATATGGCAAGTAAGCTTGGAATTGAAATTAAAAGTCACTTGAGCACTATCGAGGGAGAGGAAGCGAGTAAAATAGAGAAAGAAATGTCAAAAGGAAAGAAAGAAAAGTTAGAAAAGAAGCAGGAGGATAAGAAGCAATCTAATAGCACACCTGTAATAATAAGACGTGAGGTTATTATTTCTGATGAGGAGCTTGCAAAACAGGAAGAAGAAAAGAAAGCAAAAAAAGAAGCACAAGAAAGAAAAGATGTTGGCTTTGTGGAAAGAAGCAAAAATAAAGAATATAATATTGTTTATAGAGATAAGCCATCAAAACCAATGACTGCAAGTGAACTATTTGGGTTTGCCTCAAAACAAAAAAAGGAAGAACCAAAAGAGGAGATAAAAAAAGAGGAAGTAAAAGAAGCACCAAAAGTAGAAGAAGCTAAAAAAATAGAAGAAGCAAAACCTCAAGCTCAAGAACCTGAGCAAAGAGTAGAAGCTAGACAAGAGCAAAAAGCAAGCTTTAATAGGAATAATCAAGAAAGACGTAAGGACTTTAATAATAGAGACAATTATAATAACCGTGAGCCTAGAGATAACCGTGGATATGGAAACAAGCCAAGGTTTGATAATCGTCAAAAAAACTTTAAGGAGGATAAATTCGGAGGAAATGCACACAATAGAAATGACAGAAATGGAGGACAAAACAACGGATTTAGAAACAACCAAAATAGAGGCGATTTCAAAAATAGAAATAATAATGGCGATTTTAGAAATAATAATAAAAGAATGCTTGACGAAAGAGGAATTGAAAAAAACATTAAAAATATTATGGCTCAAGACTTAGGAGAAAAAGAGAACACACGTGAATATAACAGAAATATGGTTAAGCAAAAAAATAATAGCAAAAATTCAAGTGATGAAGCAAGACAAAGAAAGAACTCAAAATCAGGCAGAAATGAAGAATTTGATTCAGGAAAATTGAGAAACTTAAAACAAGAAAATAAACTATCAAATATGTTTTCTGACCCAGAGGGAGGAATGCTTGATTACTATGATTTAACAACAGTAAGAGGAAAAAGAGGAAGAAAGAAAAATAACCCTGATGAGGAAAGAACAAAACAAAAAATCTTCAAACTTACAGAAATTACAATACCAGAAACAATTACAGTAAAGGATTTAGCACAAGAAATGAAAAAGACAACAGGAGAAATTGTTAAAAAATTATTAGATTATGGAATAATGGCAACAATAAACAATGATGTTGATTTTGATACAGCCTTCTTAATCGCACAAGATTTTGGAATTACAGCAATTAAAAAAGAGGTTGTAACAGAAGAAGATATTTTATTTGATGA
>JAAWCC010000048.1 GCA_022792975.1 Clostridia bacterium
CAGGAATTTATTGCTAGATTTAGTGCTAATGCTTCTAAATCCAAGCAAGCTACCTCCAGGAAAAAATCTCTTGAGAAGATTGAACTTGATGAGATTAAACCCTCTAATAGGAAGTATCCATATATAGATTTCAAGCCTGACAGAGAGCCTCGGAAAGGATATTTTGACTTTAAACAGTATTTCTAAAACTATTGATGGCGAAAAGGTTTTAGATAATGTTTCTTTTACTGTTAAAAAGGAGGATAAGATTTTGCTTTTATCTGATAATGAGATTTCTAAAACTACTCTTTTTCAGATAATTGCAGGTGAAATAGAGCCAGATGCTGGTGAAGTTATTTTTGGAACTACTATTACTAAAGATTATTTTCCTAAGGATAATAATTACTTGTTTAGTGATGACATGCCTCTTGTTGATTGGTTAAGACGTTATTCTAAGGATCCTGATGAAACTTATGTAAGAGGATTTTTAGGAAGAATGCTTTTTTCTGGTGAAGAAGCTTTGAAAAAGGTTTGTGTTCTTTCTGGAGGTGAAAAGGTTAGATGTGTTTTATCAAAGCTTATGCTTTCTAGTGCTAATCTTTTGATTTTCGATGAGCCTACAAACCATTTGGATATGGAAAGTATTACTGCCTTGAATGAAGGTATGAAAAAGTTTAAGGGAAATCTTATTTTTACTTCTCATGATCATGAGCTTTGTCAAACTGTTGCTAATAGAGTTATTGATATTAGGAAGGATAAAATTATTGATAAGGAAGGAACTTATAATCAATATCTAGGTATAGAATAATGGAGAAGAAAAATATTTTTAAGTATGTACGAATAGTTTTGTATAGTATGATTATTTTATGGTTTTTACTGCTAAAATATACTGATATTAATCTTCGGTGAGTGTTATATAAAGGAAAATACTGGTATCCTTTGTCCATCCTGCGGAATTACTAGGGCAACAAAGGAAATTCTTAGTTTAAATTTTCCTCTCGCTCTTGAATATAATGCTTATTATACAATAGTTCTTTTTCCTATATTTTTTATTCTTTTGACTGATGATATTCTTTGTATGATATTTAGGAAAAGATCTTTTGTGGATGTTATTTTTGGTAATTAATTCATTTTAGAGGGGAGATTTAAGTTTGGATAGGGTAATTATTGTCTTTGCATATATTTTGGCTATATACCTATTTTGTGCGTTAATTAGACTAAGAATTAATAAGGAGGATACTAATTTAAACCATATTTATATATTAATTGTTTCTATTATTTTACTTTTAATTATTTGGGGAGTTTTTCGAAATTTTTAGATTTAAAAAGTATAGGCAAAGAAGTTGACTAAATATCAATTTCTCTGCCTATTTTACTATTTATTAGCATTTTAATAATAGTATGCACTATTTAATAAACTTGGGTCTGCTTCATTTAAAGCTAATATTAAACCTGCTAACACTACAATCCATAGTATTGTAAGAATTACACCTATAATTCCCATTACCATTCCTGCAACTCCCATTCCACGTCCAGCATCTTTTCTACCAGCTATACTAAATATTATAGCGATTATTCCTGTTGGAAGTGATATGTACCAAGCGCAGAAGCTAACTAGAGAAATAATACCTAATATTAAAGCTGTAATATTAAATCCTTTTCTCTCTGTTGTTGTCTCAGTAGAATTCTTTATAGGCTCTTCTACTACTTTTTTCTCTTCTTCGTCCATTTTAGTTCCTCCTTCTATTTAAGCTTTAAGTACTTATTTTTAGCACTTAAAATTTATGTATCTATTAAGTTTATCTTACGTTAAACTTATTAATACCAATTTAAGAAAATTTAAGCATATTTTTTTTGAATTTGTTCTATTTCATCATAGTGATTTTTCAAAATATCTAAAAATACATCTGCAACTTGTGGGTCAAATTGTATTCTTCTATTCTTTTCTATTTCTTCTATAACAATTTTCAAATCTAGTGCATCTCTATATGTTCTTCTTGATGTCATTGCATCAAATGTATCTGCAACTGCTGCTATTCTTGCAAGATATGGTATATCCTCTCCTGCAAGCTTTGATGGATATCCGAAGTCCATCGTATCTTTCATGATGGTGTTTTACTACTGGAATAATTTCTTTAAAAATTGTTGCATTTGATAGAATATGTACTCCTATACTTGGATGATTTTTTATTTCTGAATATTCGTCTGGTGTAAGTCTTCCGTGGTTTTAATAGAATGCTGTCTGGAATTCCGATTTTTCCAATGTCATGGAAAAGCCCTCCTATTCTTAATGTATGCAATTCTTGCTCATTAATTCCAAGATATTTACCAATTAATACTGAATATTCTGAAACTCTATCCGAATGTCCTCTTGTATATGGGTCCTTTGCTTCTACTGTATATCTTAATGTTTGTATGCTTTCTAAATATGCTTGCTCTAATTTAGTATTTGCTGTCTTTAGCTCTTCGTTTATGTCTTTTATTACCTTCATTTGGTTTATTGCCTTTACTCCTGATTCTATTAAAAGTAATAATTGATCAAACCTATCACTTTTTTCACAATATCCTTGTATATCTAATCTTCTAATAGTTTCAAGTGGTGGTGCTAAATCTTTATGTCCTGTAAGCAATAATATGTATAATTCTTTGTTGAATTTACGAATTTCTTCTACGACTTTATCTCCATGAATTGGTGTCATAATAAAGTCTAATATCATTAAATCAAATTTTTCTGTTTTTACTTTTTCTATTGCTTCTAATGGATCTGTAATTCCTGTAAAGCTATATCCATACCTTTTTAAAAATATAGATAATGAGTCAATGATACCGATTTCATCATCAACAATTAGTACTTTTACTCCATTTAATTCACCAGTCTGTTTATTTTTTCTCACGATATCACTTCCTTCACAATAAAATTATAGCTATAAAATGTAAAAAAATCAAGAAATTTTGTAAAATTTATACAAAAATATAATTTTTTTGTAAAATTTTAAAAAAATTGAAACTTTTTTGACCTTTATTGCTATCTATATATATAGATAGAGTTTTTTAATTTTAGGAGGTAACAAAATGATACAAGCATTAGCTATTGTTAATGGCGTTCGCTTTAATAAGAAGTTGACTAATGAGATTCGTCTTAGAAATTTGACGATTAATGTTGTAGCACTTTCAACAACTAATTTTGAAACTGAAAGAGTTTTAAAGGATTTCTATCCTGATGTTATTCTATTAGATACTAACGCTAAAAAATTTTACAATCTTGATTTCTTTAATAGATATGGTCATATTGTTGTTGAACTTTCGTATTCTAAATATGGTGATATGTTTAGCAATGAAATTTTAGATAAAATTGCTATGATGACTAAGGATAGTGATTTCGAAAGAAGTAGGCGTAAAATCGCAAAGGAGCTCGAATATATCGGATATGAGTTTAAATACAAGGGTACTCATTATCTTTTAGATACTATTTATGAACTTTACTGGCAAAATACTAATACTATGACTGATAACTTACAAACTGGTATATATCCAATTATTGCTAAGAAATATGACAAGACTGTATATAATATTAAAAGTAGTATTGGTAAGGCTACTGATTGTATGTATTGTGATTGTGATATGGACAGGCTTGTAAAATATTTTCACTTAAGTTATGACACCAAACCAACTCCCAAACAAGTTGTGTTTACTGTAATCAATAAACTTTCAAAATAGAACTTAAAAAGAGATTGCAGCTATATCCTGCAATCTCTTTTTTACATTTTTATTAGTTATTTTTACAAGTTTTTTTTGCTCTTTTTGCCTGATACAACTCATATTTATTTACTATTACCCAGATTATGAGTTTTAGCGTTGGTTTTTCATATTTTTCTGTGTAAAAGTGCTTATATAAAATTTCTGGTTTGGTATTATTAAACATTGTGTTTATTGCTTGCTCCATACACCCTTTTACATTTCTTGGGGAAGTTTCTTTGTATTTTTTTGCAATAACTGTATATACATTTTTTGATAGATTATTTGCAATACTTATATCCTTTATACACATTAGTATTGCTTCGTTTAAATAGGTATATCCCTTACTACATTTTACAAATTTTAAGTCTGATAGCTCTTGGAATATATACTCCTTGATTTTTATGTCCTCCATTTTTGCCACTCCTTTAAGAATTATTTTTTGATTTTCCTTTTGTATAGTTATATTAACATATGTTTTATACTTTGTGTTAAAAAGGGATTAAAAAGGTAGCAAAAAGGGCTAAAAGG
>JAAWCC010000049.1 GCA_022792975.1 Clostridia bacterium
AAATAGGTGCTTAGTAACCTCAGTAAAAAGAGGCGACTTAGATATCATATCAGTAGTACTAGGCGCAGACACAAAAAAAGACAGAACAAAAGATAGCATAAAGATAATAGAATATGCATTCTCCAACTACCAAATGGTAGACATGGGATACATGCTACATGAAGAATTCGACAAATTAGTAGAAAATACAAAATTCAACATTGTAAAAGGCGTAAATTCAAATGTACAGTTAAAATTATCCGAAAATAATATAGAAATGTACCCAGTACATAAAAATGCCGTAAAAGACGTACAAATCACATCAGAAATAAAGCAAATACATGAAGCACCACTAAACGAAAACACAAAACTACGGAGAAATAATAATAAAAATAGGAGAAGCACCAATCTACCAAGTAGAAATTCTCTCAGAAAAAACAATAAGCAAAAAAAACATCTGGGACTACATAAAAACCATCTTAGACAAGGGGACGGAGCTTTTAGACAAGGGGACGGAGCTTTTGTCTTAAGCTTAATTCGGATTTTAAATTTTACAAAAAACCACTTGCTATATCCTAGACAAGTGGTTTTAATGTTAGAGAAAAAAATTTAAAATATATCTTTAACATTTCTCATAAATATAATAGACTCTGCAATATCAATTACAGCATAAATGACAATAACAATACCAATAGCAATAACAATAGAGCCTTCGCTTAAGGCTACATATAGCCCACATATAAACATAAGTATTGCCAGAATAAAGCTGTATATCCAAGCTTTAACATCCATTGACTTTAGTTTGAAGGATAAATTTAGTCTTATTATTGAACTATAAACTATCCAAATTCCAATAATTATTCTAAAGATGCTTCCAATCGTGCTACTGCAACATATAGTAATAATTCCAAGCACTATCGCCATTAATCCAAATACTAAGTCATAATTATAAAATTCATATTTTCCTCTTGATAAAAAATAATTTATAACTTTAGCAATTCCAACAATTATAAATATTGCCCCTAATGCATATGAAACAAATTTCACTGTTTCAGTGGGCTTCCAAATTAATACTCCACCTAATGCAGCAAGCACAAGAGAAGTTAAAATTGAGAGCCATCCAGTTTTCTTAAAAATTTTTTCAATAGAATTCATGTTTATTACCCCCATTTATACTATTTTTACTTTTACATATATTATATCAATAAAAACTTAAAAATCAACAAAATCATTCAGATTTTTTGTTATTTAGAATAACTTCTTCTTTATGGGGATCAGTGGCTTTTATACTGTCTATAATCATAATAAATTTAACAGAACCATCAGCTTCACTATCAAGCATTGTGAAGTTATTATATTCATTTGCAAGCTCTTGTAATTTCTCGAGTTTAACAGTAATATCTTTTAAATCCCCATTTATATAACTAAAAATAGTATTAATACCATCTTTATTAAGCCTGCTCATACCATTTGCCAAGGTGGTTGCACCAGTAGACAATGAAGAAGCACCAGCGGTTAATTGATTGTTAGCCTCAAGTAAACTTGCAGAACCATTGTTTAAAGTATCTAATCCATACTTCATTTCATTTGAGCCATCGGATAATTCTTGAGCTCCATCTGTTAGCTTTTTAGCTCCTTCATATAAATCTTTTGCACCATTAGATAACTCCTTAGATTTAGAGAGCAAAGTGCTTACACCATTTTGAAGATTTTCCTCGCCTTGAAGCAATGCGTTAGCTCCTATTGAAAGCTGATTAAAACCATCTGGTAAAGCTGCTAAATCTGAAAGAGCACTTGAGTTTTGAAGTAAAGTAGCAATATTATTATATGTTTGTAAACTATTATCTAGAGCAGAAATAAGTTGATTATTAGCCGTTGTGGAAGTTTGAATTGCTACATTAAGTTGCATCTTTTGTGTTTGCAATCCTTGGATTTGTGCTTCAATTCCTGCTTTAAGTGTATCATAGTCAGGAGAGGTTTTATCTAAAATATCTATTGAAGCTTGAAGTTTTGTGATTTGAGAGTCTATTGTATTAAGTGGCTTTTTTAAATCCTCGTTGGCTTTTATTAAGTCTGATTTAGCACTTGTAGTACCAGAAATTAATTGTTTTAATTGATTACTAACATCAATAGAGGAACCACCTGAATTACCTCCAAGATTATTGAGAAGTCCGCTGACAGCAGAATTTAGTTTATCTGCACCAACCTTTAAACTTAGGGTGCCAGTTTTTAGGTCAGTTATACCATTATTAACATCACCTAAAGCATTACTTATTGCTATTGTACCTTCACTGACTTTTTTTGCGCCGTCAGATAAGTCATGGCTACTTTTATTTAAAGCACCAATACCTTCATTAATTTTTATATAATTTGAGCTTGCACTGTTTGCACCATCTGAAACCTTTTTCATGGCATAATTAAACTCTTGTGATTTTTCATAAAAACTATTAGCCCCAGCTTTCAAAGTGCTTGCACCAGCCTCCAATTGAATACTAGAGGTTTGCAAAGTATTTACTTTTGAATATATCTCGTCTAAATCATTAAAAAGCTCTAGGTCATTTTCTTCGAAAAGCTTTGGAGTAACAAAACTTGCAATATTTCCAGTTTCAAAACCGCTCAGAGTCCATTGAAATTTCTACTTTAGAAGGAATATCTATATCTTTAATATTCAAACTTTCTTTTAGCCCAGGCATAGCCATACCTAGCACAAAAGTTTTATTTCCATCATCAACGACCTTACCACTAGATACAGTAATATTTTTATGAATAGTGTTATCTAGAATTGTACCACATACTACAACAAATGGAGTGTATAGCTTTTCAGATTTTCCGTTGATATTTACAATATGCTCAGCCTTATTTTTATATTCAATAATTATTTTAACTTTACCAGATTTTCCGGCCAAAGCTTTAGCAGA
Source organism: Clostridia bacterium (assembly GCA_022792975.1). The sequence goes on from JAAWCC010000049.1 coordinate 2,898, forward strand.
AATTTCTTCTCCATTTAATTCATATTTTACACTACATTCAAGTGGTAAATCTTTTGAGGACTCCCCTTGATAATAAATATCTGCGCCATCTGCAGTCCAAACCAAACTAGTTTCATTTTGAGTGAAGGACTCATCACCATTAACATTTTTTATATTAGTTAAATCTGATAAATCATTTATCAGCATCCTGCTACTAGAATTTTTTAGATGACTATTTACCAGAGTATTATAGGATTTACCAGAGTTATCTAGTTTAGTATAGACGGTTTCCTCCTTTGTATAGGCAAATATTGGTGAACTATAAGTAAGCATAGTGCATAAAAGCACACTAGATGTTAATTTTAAAATACTTTTTTCTTTCATAATTTTCCTCCAAATTATTTATTTTTCTCATTCCAATAGTAGTCTTACAAATTATTTTATCAAAGGCTAATAATAATGACGGAAGTACAGTTAAAACACATACAACACTAACTATTGCACCTCTTGACATAAGAGTACAAAGCGAGCCAATCATTTCTATTTTTGAGTATGCACCAACACCAAAAGTGGCACCAAAGAAGCAAAGCCCACTAATTATGACTGAGCCTATCGAAGCTCCGAGAGCATCTGATACAGAGGTCTTTTTGTCAAGTCCAGCCTTTCTATTATTAATATATTTAGTTGTAATAAGTATTGCATAATCAATTGTTGCTCCAAGCTGAATTGTACCAATTACAATAGAGGCAATAAATGGGAGAGTAGTATTTGTGTAAAAAGGTATTCCCATGTTTATAAAAATTGCAAATTCTATTACAGCAATAAGAATTACAGGCAATGAAATTGATTTTAGCACTATTATCATAATTATAAAAATAATTACTATTGATACACTATTAACACTGTTAAAATCGTGATTACTAATTTCAACTAAATCCTTCATTAAAGGGCCTTCTCCAGCAAGTATTGCATTTTCATCATAACGCTTGATTATTTCATTAGCTTTTTCAACCTGCGCATTTAACTCGTCTGTTGCCATCTCATACTGAGAGTTTATTATTATCATTTGATAATCTTCATTTTCAAAAATACCTAAGACCTCATCAGATAAAATCTCTTTTGGAATACCTAATTTTGAAAGCTTTGAATATCCAATAGTCCATTTAATACCATCTAAATGCTCAATTTCATCCAACATGTTATTTATTTCATAGTTTGGAATATTTTTATCGATTAAAAGAAGCTCCATCGAGACCATGTCAAACTTTTCCTTTAACTCGTTATTTGCAATTACACTATCTAAAGTATCTGGAAGTGATTTATCTAAGTTATAATACACATCTGTATTTGTGTATCCATAAAATGCAAAAGGTAGTATAGTGACGAATAATATAATAATTATCCCATAATGCTTTATTACAAGTGCTTTAATAAAAGTAAATTTAGGTAAAATTTCTTTATGCTTTGTCTTTTCGATAACTCCATTAAGAGCTAGTATCATAGCTGGGAGTACTGTTACAACACAGACAACTCCACAAAGAACGCCTTTTGCCATAACTAATCCAATATCTTTACCAAGGGTAAGGTTCATACTACATAGGGCTAAAAAACCTGCAATTGTTGTAAGTGAACTACCTACAACCGAAAGTAGAGTTTTTGTTATAGCATTTGCCATTGCTTTATTTATATCACTTGTATGTGCTTTTTCTTGCATATAACTGTGATATAAAAAAATTGCAAAATCCATTGTTACACCTAGTTGAAGAACTGCACTTATTGACTTGGTAATATAAGAAATTTCACCAAGGAATATGTTTGTTCCCATATTATAAAGAATTGCAATTCCAATGTTAAGTAACAATAAAATTGGTGCTATATATGAGTCTAGTGCTATTTCTAGGACTAATAAGCATAGAACTACTGCAATAACTACATATATTGCAATTTCGGAGTTTGACAGGTCTCGTGTATCGAGAACAGTAGATGTCATACCACTAATTTTGCAGCGCTCATCGGTTATTTCTCTTAATTTTGTTACTGTTTCCATAGTGGTATCAGAGGAAATTTGATCTTTGAAAGTAACTAGCATCATGGTTTCTCCATCCTTGTAGATATTTTCTTTTATACTATTGGGTAGCATTTCTTGAGGAAAACTGGGACCAATGATATCTGCTATGCTAACAACTTTTGCAACATTATCTAATTTCCTAATTTCGTTTTCTAATTTGATAAAATCCTTTGTTTGCATATTTTCTAAAAGTATAACTGAGAAAGCACCCATGTCAAATTCATTTGATAGAATATTTTCCCCTCTTATAGTTTCAACATCTTCTGGTAGATAAACTAAGATGTCGTAATTTATTCTTGTTGCCTTTATACCAATAATAGATGGAATTAGTAAAAGTAAAGCAAAGATTAGAATTAGTTTTTTATATTTGCATATTACTTTTCCAAAGTTATTCATTTAATCACTCCTATTCATTTTTTATAGTATATTCAGCTATATTTATAAAAATGACCAATGGTCATAAATAATATTATACGCACAATATTTTAATATGTCAATACTTTGGATAAAAAATAATATATTATTGGTAAAATACTAGTAATATAATGGAGTGTGGCTCTTTATAATAAAAGATATAGAATATTACTATTTTAATTATATTGTTGTCTAAGCTGCAGATTAATTAAATATTGCTATCATTATGACTGATGGTCATAATGATAGCAATATTAAGTAGATGTAAGCTTATTTAAAAGCTTATAATAATATATAAGGGACTAATATATAAATTTAATCTTATATATTGATGGAATTGATAGATTAATGTACAATTTAAAGAGGAAACAATATGTATAAAGTACATAGAGTCGAAAACGATTTAATGTTTAGGCAAATATTTGGCAAAGTAGGCAATGAGAAAATTGCCAAAAATTTTCTAGAATGCACCTTTGGTACAAATATCTTTAGATTATCATTAGATGCAAATTATGAAAAAATAGAAATAAAAAATAATTGGTTAGAAACAGTGATAGAGGAATATAATTATTTAGCAGAAAATCCAGAAAGGCAAGAGGAATTTGAAGAAAAATGCTGGGAGTGAAAAAATATTGTTTGACTAATGGTCATAATTGTGTAATAATTAATTATATAAATTATGAAAATGGAGTAATATATATGAGAAAAGAATTTAAGGAGAAAGATAAGGAGGAGAGGTTACTAAAAACAGCATTTGAGCTTTTTACAGAGAAGGGAATAAAGGGTACATCCATTCAGGAGATTGTTGATAGGGCAAATGTTGCTAAGGGAACTTTTTACCTATATTTTAAAGATAAATATGAAATAAGGGATGTTTTAATTGCTAAAAAATCTGAGCAATTATTTCAAAATGCTTTAAAAGAATTAAGAAAAAACTATATTT
>JAAWCC010000050.1 GCA_022792975.1 Clostridia bacterium
GAACAAGATATGATGGGAACAGCAGCAGGACTTGCAGCATCTCGGACAAATGGTGTTTGCGAGTACTTTTGCAATGTTTGCAGCTGGACGTGCCTATGACCAAATAAGAAATGGAATATGTTATCCAAAATTAAATATTAAAGTATGTGCAACACATGCAGGAGTGACTGTTGGAGAAGATGGAGCGACACATCAAATGCTAGAAGATATAAGTTTAATGAGAACAATTCCAAATATGACAGTTATGTGTACATCAGATGATACTCAAACAAAATGGGCAGTAGAACAAATAGCAAAAATAGATGGACCAGTTTATTTAAGACTATGTAGATTGGCAACACCAGTAATCTATGAAGAAAATGAAAAATTTGAAATAGGAAAAGGTGTTCAAATAGGAGATGGAGAAGATGCAACTGTAATTGCGACAGGAGTAGTTGTAAATGAAGCAGTAAAGGCGATGGAAATGCTAAAGGCTGAAGGAATAAATATTAGAGTAGTTGATATGCATACAATAAAGCCAATAGATAGAGAATTAGTTATTAAATCTGCAAAAGAAACAAAAAAAATCATAACAATAGAAGATCATAGTATTATACGGAGGTCTTCGGAGGAGCAGTATGTGAAGTCTTAGCAGAGGAATATCCATGCAAAGTGACTAAAATGGGTGTTAAAGACACCTTTGGAAAATCAGGTAAAGCAGAAGAATTGCTTGAATACTTTAAATTAACTGCAAAAGACATAATAGAGGTGGTAAAAGAAAAATAATTTTAAATATTTTATTTACTAAATTTTCAGTAAGTGATATAATAACCTGAAAATACAATCTAAAGAAACATGGAGGAGAGAAATGTTAGGAATCTTTAAATGGTTTAAATCAGGAACCAAAATGAAAAGATGGATGTTTGTAATAATTGTTGGAATTATACTTTTATGCTATGGTATAGCAACAATCATGAATATGCAAAATATGTCTATATGGAAGCTTGTATCTACAATTGTAATATCAATAGTGGGATTTATGACAGTAATAATAGGAATAATATATAGTCAAAAAAGAGTATTAGAGTTACTTGTAGAGGATACAGACGATAGACTAAATGAAAATAAAAAAGATGTAAATGTTAATTCTTTAATATTTGATAAAAAGATATATAAAGAGGGGCCTAAGATAGTAGTTATAGGTGGAGGAACTGGTTTAAATACAGTGCTTAAAGGCTTAAAGGATTATACCAATAATTTAACTGCAATTGCATCAATGACAGACTATGGAGAGGGACAAAATGAGAATAACTCGTTTATGCCATTAGAAGATATTAGAAGAAGTATAGTAAGTCTTTCAGAAAATGAAGCAGAAATGGAGCAATTATTGAAGTTAAAATTCCAAGACCAAGTGGATTTTACAAATGTATTTGTTTCTTCAATGCAAGCAATAAATGGAGAGGGTTCAAAATTTATAGAAAATATCTCAAAAGTGCTTAATATGACAGGTAGAATTTTACCAGTAACACTTGATAGAATGCATATTTGTGCAGAGCTTGAAGATGGAACAGTTATAGATGAAAAAGACAAGATTTCTGAAACCTCAATGGCTAGAATATCTAGAATAAATAGAATATTTATATCTCCAACGAATGTAAGACCAGCACCACGGAGTAATTGAAGCAATAGAGCAAGCAGATGCAATAGTAATAGGACCTCGGAAATCTTTATACAGAGGTGATACCAAATCTTTTGATAAAGGGAATATCTAAGGCAATAAAAGAAAGCAAGGCAATAAAAATATATATTGCAAATATCATGACAAAACCGGGTGAAACAGACGATTTCGCGCTTTCAGACCATGTAAAAGCAATAATTGAACATGCTAATCATAAGGTTGTAGATTATTGTGTTTATGATATTGGGGATATTGTTCCAGAATTTGTTAGAATATATAATAAAGATGGGGCTTTTCCAGTTGAGCAGGATACTGAAAAATGCAAAGAGCAGGGGGTTAAAGCAATTGCAAAAGAATTTGCATGTATTGAAAATAATGCAATTAGACATGATCCAGTTGCAGTTGCAGATTCAATAATTGAAATTATTTGCGAGGACTTGAAATTCAAAGACATGCAAAATAACCCTAAATATGTAAGAATGAATACAAAGCTTAAAGCAAATAATGAAGTAAGAAAAGAGAAAGCAAAGGAAAAAGCTAAAATAATTAAACAGGAAAATAAGGCTAATAAAAAAGCAAGAAGGTTAGATGACAGACCAAAGAGTAAATTTACTACTAAATACAATGAAAGAATAAGATCAATTAGAAATAGTGACACAAAAAGGGAAGAAAAAAGAAGATGGATTGAGGATAAAGAGTAAAATAATCGGAGGAACATATGAAAAAATTTGAGGGAGAAGAACTGAAGCTAGAAAATAGTTTAAGGAAGGAATGGCTAATAACTAATGGTATAGGTGGCTATGCATCAACTACTATTATTGGCTGTAATACTAGAAAATATCACGGTTTACTTGTTGCACCATTTGCAGCTCCAGGAAGAAGAAAAGTCATTCTTTCAAAAGTAGATGAGAGTGTAGAGATAGATGGAGAAGTTTATAATTTATATACAAATATTTCAAACAATTATATATCAGATGGATATAAAAGGTTAGAAAGCTTTGAGAAGGACTATATTCCGATTTTTACATATAAAGTGAAAGATTTAGAAATAAAAAAATTAATTTGTATGGAATATGGAAAAAATACAGTTTGTATATTATATAAAATAAAAAACGAAGGGGCAAAAGCCAAACTTACACTTGCACCTATTATGAATTATAGAGATTTCCATCAAATGAATACAAATCACGAATTTACTCTAAAACAAACTATTAATAATAATAAAGCCGTCATTATAATAGACAACCATGCAGAAAATCCAGTATATATGCACCTAAATGAAGGAGCATACATTCAGCATGAGGATGATTCCTTTAGAAATATGTATTATTTAGAAGAGGAAAAAAGAGGCTTTTATCCAGAAGAAAATCATACAGTACCTCGGTAGATACGAGGTGGATATTGAGGAAAATGAGGAAAAGGACATTGAATTTGTTTGCTCTTTAGAGGATAATATTGAGGAGATAGATGTAAAAAAGGTTATAAATGATGAAATAGTCAGAATTAGGAAATTAGTACTAGCCTCAAGATTATATGATGTAAAGGCTGAGGCAAAGTACGAAGAAAAATATAAAAATTTTCTACAAGAATATGTAATTGCAGCAGACAATTTTGTTGTATTTAGGCCTAGCTTTAGACTCCATACATTAATTGCTGGGTATCCTTGGTTTCTCGATTGGGCTAGGGATTCACTTATTTCATTTGAGGGGTTATTACTTATTCAAAGGAGATATGAAATTGCAAAAGAGGTATTATTGACACTAATTCGTGATATTAAATTTGGGTTAGTACCAAATGGATATTCAGGCTTTGATTTAAGACCTCTATATAACAGTGCAGATGCATCATTACTTTTATTTGAAGCTGTTTATAAATATTTAAAATATACAAATGATGTGGTTTTTGTAAAAGGAATTTATGCAAGATTAAAGACAATAATAAAAGCTTACAAAAATGGTATAGATTTAGAAAACAATAATATATATTTAGATGAGGATTATTTAATTGTATCAGGTACACCTGATACACAAAACACATGGATGGATGCAAAATATGGTGATTTTGCATTTACACCAAGAAATGGAAAAGCAGTTGAAATAAATGCACTTTGGTATAATGCTCTCAAAATAATGCAAGAGCTTGCAGGAGTTTGTGGGGATAGGGAAGAGGCAAATAAATATAAAGAAATGGCAGAGGACACAAAAATTTCATTTAACAATAAGTTCTACAATAAAAAAAGAAAATGCCTATATGATGTAATAGGAGATAGTAAAATAAGACCAAATCAACTTTTTGCATTATCATTAACTTTTCCAGTTGTAGACCCTGCTTCAGAAATTGCAGAAAATATAATAAGTGTAGTAGATAAAAAATTACTTACAGATTATGGCTTAAGAACTCTTGCAAAAGGCGAGAAAAATTATGTTGAAATTTATGAAGGTGACCCATTTAAAAGAGATGCAAGTTATCACCAAGGACCAGCTTGGCCATGGCTTTTAGGTTTATATTATAATGCACTTAAGAACATGAAAGAGACTGAAAAAAATAAAACTAAAAAACAAAAATTAATGGAAAAGATAGAAAAATTTTGTGAAAATACAGAAAATACTTTCTTAGAGGCACTTGATAGGGATGGAGTAATAGGAAGTATAGGTGAAATATATGATACAAAAGCGCCATTTGCTTCAAAAGGTACAACAGCACAGGGCTGGAGTGTGGCAGAAGTGTTTAGAATTATATTAAGGATGTGACGAAATTTTGAGAATACTAGGCATAGACCCAGGCTATCGGTATAACGGGTTATAGTATAATTGATTATATTGGAAATACTTTTAAACTAATTGCTAGTGGAGCAATTAAAACACCTGCAAAAATGTCATTTCCTCTTAGATTAAATGAGATTTTTAATGACTTAAATGCAATAATAGATAATTATTTGCCAGATGCAATCTCTGTTGAAGAATTGTTTTTCAATAATAATGCAAAAACTGCTATAAATGTTGCGCAGGCAAGGGGAGTTATCTTAGTTGTAGGTTGTCAAAGAGGGATTCCAACATATGAATATACACCACTTCAAGTAAAGCAAGCAGTAGTACGGTTATGGAAGGGCAGATAAGGTTCAAGTTCAAAAAATGGTAAAAACAATATTAAAGGTTAATGAATTACCAAAACTTGACGATACTACTGATAGTATGGCAATTGCAATCTGCCATGCACATTCAGCAAAATTTGCACAAAAATTATAGGAGGCAAAATGACAAGTGAGAACTTAGAAAAAGAGTTGAAAAATGAAGTTTTAAACCCCATATATTTATTATATGGGGAAGAAATATATTTGCTAGAAAATACAGTAAAGAAAATAAAGAAATTATTTGGAGAAATACAGGCTCGGAATAAACTATATAGAGCTTGATGAGGAGAATGTTATAAACTTGCTTATGCAGGAAATTCGGAACTCCATCTTTTGGATATGATAAAAAGATGATTGTTGTTAAAAATTCTGGTCTTTTTAAGAAGGAAACTAAGAAAAAAGTTACACGGTTTAAAGGAACTTAGAGATATGCTTGAAAAATATCTTAAGGAAAATTTGGAAGAAATAAAGCAAAATTTAGTATTAGTTTTTATAGAAGATGGAGTAGAAAAGCTTAATATTACTAAGCAGATTGAGGCATCTCGGAGGTGTTATTTGTGAATTTGAACTTCAAAAACCATTTCAAATAGAAAAAAGACTTGACGCAATTGTTAAAGCATATGGTGTAAAGGCTGAAAATGGAGTTTTAAAGGAATTAATAGAAATATCGGGTACTTCTATGCAGGAATTGATAAATGAGCTTAGAAAGCAAATAGAATACGTAGGAGAGGGTGGAATTATTACATCTAAGACAATAAATGCTCTTGCTATAAAAAATCTTGATAGTAACATATTTGATTTAACGGACAATTTGCGGCAAGAAAGATATAAAAAAAGCCTTAGAAATATTAAATAATCTGCTTTACCAAAAAGAGCCAATACAAAAAATATTAATTACAATGTATAACCATTTCAAAAAAATATATATAGTAAAGCTTGCAGAAAAATATGATAATGACATAGCAGCTGCACTAAGCCTAAAACCAAGCCAAGCTTTTTTGATAAACAAATACAAAATGCAAGCAAAATATTTTTCAGAGACTGAACTACGAGGAATAATAGATGATATGATTTCCCTTGATAGTAATTATAAAATTCGGATTAATTGATGTGAATATTGGAGTAGAAGCAATTTTATGTAATTATTGCAGTTAAGCTAAAGCAGTATTATTAGTTTTAGTTTAGCCTTTTTATTTAATTATAGATGTATAAAAATGACTCTCTTTTTAAATAATACTAAAATAGAAAGAGGGTTTTTTATGTATAATTTTAGAACAGATTTGGCCTTAGAAAGGCGTGAGATTTTAGAGAAATCAAGTGAAGAAAAGCTTGATGGAATTGAGGTTGAAGAAAAAGAAGTAAATGAAAAGGTAAAAATCTCTAGAGTTAAAATAACTAATAAAAATGGAGAGCAAGCAATTGGTAAACCTATGCGGAACATATATTACTATTGATATAAAAAAGCTTAAAATCGCAACAGAGGAGGAAATTGAAGAAGCTTCAAATGTTCTTGCAGAGGAGTTAAAAGGTCTTGTCAATTTACATGTTCAAAGTAGTGAAGATGTTTTGGTAGTTGGACTTGGTAATGAGTATGTTACTCCAGACTCCCTTCGGACCTAAAGTTATAGCAAATATTGAAGTTACAAGACATGTTATTAAATATTTGCCAGAATATGTGGAGGAGGGCACCAGACCTATTAGTGCAATTTCGCCAGGAGTGCTTGGGACTACCGGAATTGAAACCTTGGAGGTTTTAGAAGGGATTGTTAATAATATTAAGCCTAAGATGCTAATTGTTATTGATGCATTGGCTTCAAGAAGTATTGAAAGAATAAGTAGTACTATTCAGCTTTCTGATACTGGGATTGTTCCAGGAGCAGGAGTTCGGAAATACTAGAAAGGAATTAAGCATTGATACTCTTGGGATACCCATAATTGCAATTCGGAATTCCTACTGTGGTTGAAAGCGCAGTTATGGTAAATGAGGCACTTAATTTATTCATTAAAAAACTCCAAGATGAGGCTAGATCTAATGATTATCTTAATGAACTTAAAGAAAAAGATAATTATGAAGAAATTAAAGAAGCTCTAAACCCAGGAGACTATAATATGATTGTAACTCCAAAAGAGATAGACGAGCTTATTGATAATATGAAAGAAATTGTAGCTAGACGGAATAAATTATTCACTTTAATATTAGATTAATTGCATATATTATTAAAAAATGTATTGGATAGAAAAGATATAAAAAATATTTTGTATCTTTTCCTTTTTTATGGTTGTAAAGATTAATAAATAGAAGTGGCACAATAGTAAATACGACAATCCATAAATATGTATTGAAAAATTGGGTAAAGAATAATTCTTCACTATAATATATTATAACTAGCACAATAAATGTAGTATTCATTAGAAAGATATTGTTTCTGAACAAATAAAAGAAAAATATAATCAAAACACCAAAATATCCATAATCACATTTTATATAATTTGAGCAAAAGGCGATGACAAAGCAAAGAATAATTCCTAAAAACTGGCGGAGCTTATGGAATATAGCTGAAGCTTGAGAGGTCCTGCTAAATTCAATATGGTTTAATTTTTCATAAATTGTAATTGAAGCTAAGCCTAAAAGTAATGTGAAAAATATATTCAAATGGAGGCTACTTGTATAGATAGAGCTAAAAAGCATGAAAGGTACTTGAGAAACTAAGGCAAAAATAGATAACCTTAAAAAGTATTTTTTAAGGTTATGTGTATGTATATATCCTTCAGTTATTTGGTATGCAAAAATTGGAAAAGCGATTCTACCTATATAATTCATGAAAGATAATTTCCCAAATATTAAGTATGACAAGTGGTCACAGGTCATTGAAATTACTGCAATTATTTTCAAAACAAAAGCGGACATAAGCTTATCCTTTCATATTAGTTTCTTTTTCCTCATTGTATTCATCTATAAAGTAAAGAGGTCTACCTTTAACCTCATAAAATGCTCGACCTAGGTATTCTCCAATAAGACCAAGGAATATAAGCTGAATTCCTCCGAGAAAAAGTATTACAACCATCATTGATGCATATCCTGAAACATCTGCACCATAAATTAAGGTTTTAAAGATAATTACTAACATATAAATAAAACCTGCAAGTGATGTAAGTATACCAACAATAGCTGCCCAACGAAGTGGGGAAGTGGTAAACGATGTAATACCATCAATTGATAAATTTACAAGCTTTTTATAGTTCCATTTAGTCTTACCAGCAGCTCTAGGGTCTCTATCATATAAAATTTCTTTTTTATTGTATCCAATCCAGCTATAAAGTCCTTTTGTATATCTTTGAGATTCTCTTAGCTTTTTTATGGCCTCAACACAGCGTCTATCAAGAAGCCTAAAATCTCCAGTATCTTTTTGTATTTCAATATTTGTCATGCTTTGAAGTGTTCTATAAAAACCCCAAGAAGTTAACTTTTTTAAGAAGCTTTCTCCTTTTCTAGTTTTTCTTCTAGCATATACATCATCATAGCCATCCTCCCAATATTTAAGCATTTCAGGAATTAGCTCTGGAGGATCCTGCAAATCTGCATCAATTATAACTAAGCAATCCCCTTTTAAGTAATCAAAACCAGCAACCATAGCAATTTCTTTACCATAGTTCCTAGATAAATTTACATAATTTATTCTTGTATCTTTTCTTCTTAAAAATTTAATTAATTCTAAAGTATTATCTTTACTTCCGTCATTTACAAATAGGATTTCAAAATCGTACTTCGTCTGCTCATCCATTAATTTAACAAGTCTATCATATAAAAGAGGAATAACCTCATGCTCATTATATGCTGGAACTAATATTGTAACTAATTTTTTTCTATCATTTAAATCCATAAATTTAACCTATCCTTATTATTAAAATAAATTACTATATACTTATATCACAATTTGGGGAAATAGTAAAGAAAAATAGAGAAAAAACAGTAATTTTACAAATAGTAAAAGGTGTGGTATAATAAAGATAAAGTTCCTAGAGATATAGGAACAAAAAGTCTGAAGGGGAGGAGCAAATTACGGTGAATATTTTACTTGGCATTGCAATATTTTTCTGGCTTTTATCAAAAGTGTTTGGTGGAATTAGACGGTTCTTTCGTCCAACAACTCGATACATCAATCAATGCATGATAAATGCCCTGGCAAGTATAGGCATGTCCCGTGAGCTGGCAACAGCTGTTTTACCAGTGTTGAAGGTCATGCTAGTTGCACTAGGAATTGCAATTCTAAAGCTGTGCAACTGATATCCACAAGCTTTTCCGAAGCTAGAGCCGTTTCGCAGTTTGTTCTGCAAGACGGCTCTAGCACTTTATTTATTCTTCTCCATCCTCGTTATATTCATAACTTCCGCACATAGATTCATCAGGTGTACAAGTTTCACACTCATCTATTGGCTCAACTGTTATTTGATTTAACTTACATTCTTGCTTACCACAATTGTTATGTTTGCAGCTTTCAACTGTACAATTGATTCTTTGATTTTTATCCATAATGATACCTCCTAAAACTTTTTAATAAATATATTATTTGATAATTCTGAAAAAATATAGTTGGATAATATTGGATTTTTTTGAAAAAAGTATTTTATTTTGTCAGATAATGTGATAAAATATCAAAGTAAAATAATTTTGCACAAGATAAAATTTATGTAAGAGTGGTTAAGTGCTCAATATGGAGGTTTGTATGGAATTTAAAAAATGTGTACGCTGTGGTGCTTTCTTTGTGACAGAAGGTGAAGTTTGTAACAATTGCATGCCAAAAGATAGATTGGATATAATAAAATTTAATGATTATGTTGAGAATAATTTAGACAATTCAGCAGACAGTATTTCTGTGAACACAGGAATTAGTTTGAAGAATGTAAATAGATATTTAAATCAAAATAATATGAATATTTAGACTTTTTTTAAAAATTATCTTGACAGACTTGAAAAAAAATATTATAATAATTTTTGTTTCAAGTCAAATATTTGGGTA
>JAAWCC010000051.1 GCA_022792975.1 Clostridia bacterium
AGAAATGTTATCAAATTTCAAATTTTCTGTACTTTCCTCTGAGCTGTAATAACCACCATCAGTGGTCCAAGCGTATATTTCCGTTTGTCCTAAAGAGTCAATCTTAAAGGCTTCGTTATAAACAATGTCTTCCTCTTCTGGGGCTGTGATTCCATTTCTTACTAATCTATAATGAATATCTTTTGCACTTGGGCTGTTTGTTGTTAGTGTTACACTTATTTGTGTTCTATACCAGTTGTTATCCCCATCTGGTGTAGCTGGTGACAATATTATTAATGGTGGAGTTAATTTTTCGTCTATTTTTGTTACTCTTACCCATGCATATCTAATAGCACCAGTTTTATTTGATGTTGCTTTTACTTGATACCATCCGTTACCATACTTACTTGCATCAAATCTTTCTTCTTTTCCTGGGTTCATTTTTGTGTCTACTATTTGTCCCTTATATATTATATCTATTTTTTCTATTCCATTTTTTTCGTCTCTTGCTTCTGCAATTATGCTGGCTATACTTTTTTCATAGCGTGCTTTTAAGGTCGGTAAACTACTTGCTGCATCTCCCCCATCTGGTACTTTTCCTATATAATCTATAATTACCTTTCCATACACACTATCATAAAAGACTTGATATACATATCCCTTGTCCACTGTGACAATGATATCACCGTTGCTTATTGATGTATCAGTATTTGGAATTGCACTTCTTACCCATTCTTGCATTTCTAAAGCATCTGCTATGTCGATTAAAGTTGGTACCTCTCCTTTTGCTGAATAGCTAATTATTGTGCTATGTACAACTTGTTCTATTTGCTCTTTATATGAAACAACTTCATAGTTCTCCGCTACATCTGATGTTACATCTATCAATCCTTGGTTTCCTAATTTTCCTATGACTACAATTGATAAAATTATAATAATTATAATCATAACTATCAGAGATATTAAAGTAATACCTCCTTCTCCTCTTTGTTGGTTCATTCCTTTGTTCATTGGTTTACTTCCTCCTTGTGATGCATATTTTTTATTATGCATCTATATTATTATAGTCATATTATAACTAAAATGTCAATAGAAATTTTTCCCAACACGCGAAAATACTAATTCTTAGTTTAAAATTATCACAAAATATTTTAATAAACATATAAAAATGGAAGTAAGCACTTTTTTACTTACTTCCATTTTTAATACCTACATTTCTTTTCCTATTTCAATTAATGTTATTTCGTTTAGTTTTCCGTTTTTAAACAATTTGTTTATATTATTAATATGCTTACTTTGAATCTTATAATTACTATTACTAATAATTTCCTTCACTATTGTTCTAGCTGAATTTTTTAATATTTTTTCAAGCTTTTCATCTGTTGTATCATAACTTTTTGCTTCTTCTCTTTCTAAGCTTGATAAAGTACAATAAAGTGTATATTTATTTTTTTCTGTACTATATGTGTAATAATAATATGACGATACAACTCCTCCATAACTGTTAGTTCCGCTTACATCTAAGACTATTCTTTTATTTTCGCTATCAAACCACACAGCTGTAAGCGAAAATGATGACGGATTTTTGAGTCCTTCTGATATTTCATTTGATAATACTGCTAGTTGATTTTCTTTTACTACCTGATCTTTTTCATTATCTTTTGCCTTTTCGTATGCCTCCCAATATTGACCTTCTGCCATTAAATCGTCTATTGAAACCATTGCTTCTGAAATTATCTTCTTGCCGCCAATTATCAAAGCAGCAATAATAGCTAGTATTATTACTAGTATTAATACTTTTTTTATACTAAGCTTTCTAATTTTAGTTCTATATCCCTTTTTCACAGAATTTACTATTCCGTCTATTCCTATTTCTGCTTCAGATTTTGCTCCACACTTTGGACAAAATTTTTGCTTCAACTGTAATTCTGTTTTGCAGTTTTTGCACAGTATTTTTTTATATTCTCCTTTTCTCATCCCACATTTTGAGCAAAATTCTTCTTTCTGACTAAGTTTTGCGCCACAGTTTAGGCATTCTTTAATTTCATTATACTCATTTTCTTCAATAGCTTTGTCTAGTATTTTCTCTTGCTTCTTTTCCATTAACTCGTTTTCTTCCATTTTTCCCTCCGCTTTTTAATTATTATTATTCTGGAGTTCCTGTTAGGCTAACTTCTCCATCTTTAAACTCATATGGTAATTCATTTGTCATACCTGTATCATAGTGTAATAATATTACTTTATTTCTTATTTCATATGTTCCGCCATTTTCTGCACCTATACTAGTACTAACTTTAAATCTGTTTCCTTCGAATTCTATTTGAGTTCTTATTGTAGATATGTACCATTGGAAATAGTTTTCTTGCAAATAATTATATATCTGCTTTTCTAAGTCCTTGCTGATTTCTGCTACATTCTCTTGATTGATTCTTTCTGCTTTTTCATATGTCTCATTATCAGCAGCTTTTAGCAATTCTTTTGCATTGTCAAAGTATTTTATATCTTCTGTTTTATATTCAAAAATCTCTTTAAATGAATTGGTTGCTGTTAGTGTTAATTCTATTATTCCACCTTCTTTTAAATCATTTTTTGAAACTCTAAATGCTCCTATACATTGCATAGAAGTTCCTGACAGTACTTTTTGTCCATTATTTAGGTTTTCATATCCAGTATTCCTAAAATTCTGTTTTAATTTGCCTGAATATATTGTATCCTTGTATTCATTTGTGTTGTTAATCTTTATTGTCAGAGCTGTCCCTGGGTTATTTGCCATATATGTGTAGAAATTTATATTCTTATCTTCACTTTTTACTGTGTATAAAACATATATTAATGCTTCGTCTGGATGTTCTTGTTCGTCTGATTTGTCTACATATATTCCTCTTAAGTCAACGTATTTACTTGCTTTAAGCTTTGGCTCATTTGCCTGCTCTTTGTTGCCTACTTTTCCACTTCCTTTTACTAATACCACTGCTATAATTATTAATATCATAGCAATTATTACTGGTATTATAATTTTTAATCTGCTTTTTTTGCTTCCATTTTCCATTTTCTTCGCTCCTTTTATTATATTTTTAAGTGAATTATAGCATACTTATTTTATGGTGTCAAGTTATATGGTGTCACTTTAAATAACCGCATACTTTATAGCACTACTTGAAATATAATTATTTCAAATATGAAGAAAGGACAAGGCTATTATGAGTAAATTTGATCCACAACAATATGCAGATAATGAAATAGAAAGATTAACTTTGAGAATAACACACAAGCAAAAGGAGGAACTAGCAAAAATTGCTCAGAATGAAAATGTAAGTTTAAATACATTAATTGTTAGATGTATTGATTACGCTTTAAAAAATAAATAATGTGTTTTTTCAAAATAAAAAATACTCTAAGCTATTCTTAGAGTATTTTTTATTTTTTAAAGGTTAAAATAATTATTAATTTGTTTTCTGTATTATTTCTATAACTTGATTTACTGTTTTTTCTAGATTTATATTTTCTATTATATAATCGTAGTTATTCATCTTTGATTCCTCAAAATCAAATCTTGCAAGCCTTAGATTTATTTCGTTTTCATCAGGTTTGTCAACTCTTTCCTCAAGTCTTCTTCTAAGTTCTTCCTTTTGTACCTTCAAAAATATAGTAACTACCTTCATGTCTTTTTTTAAAATTTTGACTAAATTTTCAGTTCCATTTACATCAACATCTTTTATTACTACCTTTCCCTCTTCTATTTTTTCGTTTAATTGCTTTTTTGGTACTCCATAATAATGATTGTGATGTATATCAAATTCATATAA
>JAAWCC010000052.1 GCA_022792975.1 Clostridia bacterium
GGTCTCAGAGGAATTATTAAATAATATAAAAGAAGAAATGAAAAAAATAGTAGAAGCTGATTTAGAGATAAAAAAAGTTTCTATGCCTTATGAAGAAGCAAAGAAATTTTACGAAAAAGAGAAAACTGCTAGAGGTGTTTTACAAATAGATCAAGGAAAAAAAGAAGAAATTACTTTATATTTTTGCAGAAGCTATTATAATTATTTCTTTGGAGAAATGCCAGCATCTACTGGGGTTATGAAAAAATTTGACCTAATGAAATATAAGGGGGGATTTTTACTAAGATACCCAAGTAAAAAGGCATCAGATAAAATTAAGCAATTTATAGACAATAAGAAACTAGCTGAAACACTAGAAGAATATGACAGAATATATAAATTATTAAAGTTAAATACAGTATATAGATTAAACAATAGTATACAAGGGGATAATGGAAAAGAGACAATTCTTTTAGCAGAAGCACTTCACGAAAAGAAGATATCTGATATAGCAGACCAAATTGCAAAAAGGGCAGGAACCAAAATGATTCTAATTGCAGGACCTTCATCATCAGGTAAAACAACCTTTGCAAAAAGATTAGGAACACAATTATTATTAAATGGAATTAGACCTAAAACATTATCAGTAGATAATTATTTTGTAGAAAGAGAACAAAACCCAGTAGATGAAAATGGAGAATATGATTTTGAATGTATAGAGGCTGTTGACTTAAAATTATTCAATGAACACATACTTAGATTACTTGCAGGAGAAGAGGTTGAAATTCCTACATTTGATTTTGAGACAGGACATAAGAATTTTGAAGGCAATAAAATGAGACTAGAGGATAATGAAGTACTTGTAATAGAAGGAATTCATTGCCTGAACGATAAACTTACAGATGCAATTCCACGTGACAAAAAGTTCAAAATATATTTAAGCGCCTTAACAGTTTTAAACTTAGACTATCATAATAGAATATCGACAACAGATACAAGAATAATCAGAAGAATTGTAAGAGACTATAAATATAGACATTATTCAGCAAAAGAGACAATTCAAAGGTGGAAGTCAGTGAATGCAGGGGAAAAGAAGTATATATATCCATATCAAGAGGAGGCAGATGCAATGTTTAATTCATCAATTGTGTATGAGCTTGGAGTATTAAAACAATATGCACTTCCGATACTAAAGGAGATAGGAAAAAACGAGCCAGAATATGAGGAGGCTAAAAGACTTATAGAACTTTTAGAGTATTTTAAGCCAATAGGAGTAGAATATATACCAGAGAGCTCAATACTTCGTGAGTTTATAGGTGGAAGTATATTCTCATACTAACTTGGAGGAAATAATGGGAGCAAAATTTACTAAAATAGACGAAGAATTTATCTGTGAAAACTGTGGAAAAAAAGTACAAGCCCTAGGTTATTCATGTAGAAATCATTGTCCTTATTGCCTTTTTTCTAAGCATGTGGATATAAATCCACGGAGATAGAGAAGAAAGCTGCCATGGAATGCTAGAGCCAATAGATATAGAAGTAAATCCTAAAAAGGGATATGTGTTAGTTTCCAAATGCATAAAATGCAAAGCCATTAGGAAAAATAAAATAGCAGAAGATGACAATATGGAGCTGGTTTATCAAATAATTAGGAAAAAAGGATTTCAAAAATAGATTTTATGGCTAGAAAGGACAGAATTTATGAAGAAAAACATACCTAAATACATAATTCGGGAGTTTAATAATTCGGAGTAGTTGTAAGTACTGCATGGTACATTACAAATCAAGACAATAAACAAGAAGAAAACTCACATAATGTGGTACAAAAAGAGCTGAAAACTGAAAATTCGAATTTAAGACTTGGAATATCAAATTTAGATAGCTTAAACCCAATAATTTCAAAAAATCAAAATATACAAGATATATCAAAACTTGTATATGAACCATTATTTAATCTTACAAATGATTTTAGATTAGAAAATGCATTAGCAATAGAATTTTCTAAAGCTGACGGTAAGACATATTTCGTAAAATTGAGAGAAAATGTAAAATGGCATAATGGTACAGATTTTACAGCAGAGGATGTAAAATTTACAATAGAAGCAATAAAATCACTTGGAGATACATCAATATATAATGCTAATGTATCAAATATTGAGAATGTAGAGATTATGGGAAATAATCTTATAAAATTGTATCTATTTGAGGAGAAACCATTTTTTGAATATAATTTGATATTTCCTATAATAAGTTCAAATCTTTTAAAAAATGAAGATATTAGAAATACCGAAAAAAACAATGTACCAATGGGGACTGGCAAATATAGAACTAAAGGGATTGATATAACAACAGGCTTCGAGTTCGAGAAAAATCAAAATTGGTGGAATAAAGAAAATGTAGAACTAAGAATTGATACAATAACAGTAAGAATATACGAAAGAATTGCAGAGGTATATAACGCATATAAACTTGGTGGAGTTGATATGCTTGTAACACGGAAGTATGAATTTAGAGGATAACATTGGAACAATTGGCTCTAATTTGCAGAGGGTAGCAGGTAGAAATTTTGACTATTTAGCACTAAATACAAAGAGTAGTTTGCTATCATATAAAGAAGCAAGAAAAGCAATAAGCTATGCAATAGATAAAGAGGAAATTATAAATACTGTATATTCGGGAAAATATATAAAGGCAAATCATCCATTAGAATATGGTAGTTATTTATATAATAAAAATAGTAACTATGAATATAACCAAGAAAAAGCAAAACAGATTTTGATTACAAGTGGATGGAATTATGCAAGCCGGAATTTGGCAAAAAAAAGAAGGCTATAATAATTTAAAACTAAGGTTAAATCTACTTGTAGAAGCTAAGAATGAAAATAGAGTAAAGGTAGCAGAAATTATAAAGAAAAATTTAGAAGCTATTCGGAATACCAGTTACAATAACAGCTGTAAAAGACTGGACATATGAAAATAATTTAAGAAATAAGAATTATGATATTTTGATTACTCGGTGTGACAGTAGGAGTGAGTCCAAATTTAACTAGATATTTTGGAGAGGATAATCTAGCAAATTATGAAAACAATGAGGCATCAGAAATATTAAAAGACTTATATAATATAACAGACGAAAAAACTTTGAAAGATAAGTATTATAGATTACAAAATATATATGAAGAAGATATTCCATATATAGGCTTGTATTATAATAGACAGACGCTAGTTTTAGGAAAAAGCTTAACCACATCTAATGCAAGCAATTGGTACAATGCATTTTGTGATATAGAAAATTGGCACAAGAAAAATTAAAAAAAATTCAAAAAAAGCTTGACTTATAAAAATAAAAAGTATAAAATAAGTACAAACATACGTTTAACGAAAATATTTTTGCATAGATAAGAAAGGATGATATAAAAATGGCAAAAGAAAATAATGAAAAAAGACAAGCACTAGAAATGGCAATGGGTCAAATTGAAAAGCAATTCGGAAAAGGCTCAGTTATGAAACTAGGAGAATTTAAAGCAATGGAGGTAGAAGCAATTCCAACAGGAGCAATGAGCTTAGACATAGCTTTAGGAATAGGAGGAGTTCCTAGAGGAAGAATTATAGAAATATATGGGCCAGAAAGTTCAGGAAAAACAACCTTAGCACTTCATATAATAGCAGAAGCACAAAAACAAAAAGGAGAAGTAGCATTCA
>JAAWCC010000053.1 GCA_022792975.1 Clostridia bacterium
AATAATTATTGTAATTGTATACGAAAATAGCATTTTATAATTTTTTTCTTTAATATATTTTATCATAAATATTAAATATAAAAATATTAAATAAAATAAATAATAATAATGTGTTAATATTCCTGCAAGTACAATTAATCCAATTAAAAATAATAATTTTTTATCTATTTTTAATTGATTTAATAATTTAATGTGCAAAAATAATGTTATTAATATTTCAAGTGACAAAAGAGAATACATTCTAATATATGTAATATTGCTAAGAGCTGCTAAAGTCAGTGATGAAGCAAACGCAAATATTGCTGATTTTTCTTTTATATGAATTTCATTTTCTAATAACCTTCTAGAAATTAAATATGTAAATATTGTAATAAATGCATATATAATAATATTTAGAATTATACCTGGCCACATAGAAAATTGCCCCTTTGTAAATTCCATTCCTATTCTAAGTAATAAATAAAATAAAGGGGGATGAACATCATTCTTTTGATTCTCATATACCCTGCTCCAGTTATCATTTTGTTGCACAACTAAATAATTCTCATAATATTCTTTGTCATGCCAATTATTAAAAAAATCCTTATTAGCTTGTATATCTACTTTGTCATAATGTGTTAAACCAAAAGAATATGCCTCATCTATATGAAGATATCCCTTTTCATTCCCAACTATTATATAAATTATTGTTTGAAGAATAATTAATATAATTAATAATATATGTGATTTAAAAAACCTCTTCATTTCATACCCCTTGTTTTTTCTTTAGTATAACAAACTTTGAATATTTAATCAAGCATAGACTTTTTACTTTCTTTTATAAATCCGAAAAATTAGCTCTGCTGTTCCCTCTACTCCATATTTATCTACATTTATGCAAATATCATAATTTTTAAAATCTCTCCAATTATTTTGAGTATAATAATTGTAATGTTTTTCTCTAGCTTTATTTATTTTATTAATTTCATTTGATGCCTTATTTTCATCAAGTCCATAATATTTTACAGCTCTTTTTATTTTATTTTCATCATTATTATATAAAAATACATTTATAACATTTTTTCTATCTCTCAAAATATAATTTGAGCACCTGCCAATTATTATACAAGAGCCCTTATCTGCAGCCTCGTTTATAGCTTTACTTTCTGCAATAAATAAATTATCGTCATTTGATAAATTATTATAATATTGGGAATTAAAGCTTGAAAGTAATTTACTTTGAATATTTTGTTCATTTTCTTCTATATATTCCCCAGATAATCCACTATTGTTTGAAACTATTTTAATTAAATCTTTATCATATAATTTTATTCCTAATTTATCTGCAAGTATTTTTCCAACATACCTTCCCCCTGAACCATATTCTCTTGCAATTGTAATTATCAAATTGTCTCTATTACTATTTCTAATTTCTGTAGCATTTTTAACAGTGTAACTTTGTTCATTGCCGTTAGTGAGCTTCTTCATTTCTAATGTAAGTAAAATCACTGCAACAATAAATGCCAAGCCATCAGATACAGGTCCTGCATATAAAACGCCTTTAACATTGAAAAATATAGAAAGTATAATAGCTCCTGGAATAAAGAACAATATTTGTCTTGATAATGTTAAAAATGCAGACTTTAAAGGCTTTCCAATTGATTGAAAAAATATACCTGCTGCAATTTGAATACCATTTAAGGCTGTAAACATTAAAAATATTCTAAAAGTTAAACATGCAAAACTATTATATAAAGTATCGCCTGAGCCAAATATACTTATCAATTTTTCTGGAATTGCTTGAAATAATATAAAGGCTATAAAAGATACTATAAATGTTAAAATTAATACTATTTTCAAAGTTTCTTTAACTCTATCGAATTTTCTTGCTCCATAATTATATCCTACAATTGGTTGACTACCTGATGCTATACCTATTACAATTCCATTTAAAATCTGATTTATTTTCATTACAATTCCAAGTACAGTAATCGGTATTTCTGCTCCAAATTCACTAAATTCTCCATATTGTTTAAATAGTAAATTTTGTACTGAAATTACAATAACAATTGACATTTGCGTTATAAATGATGATGCACCAAGTTTTGATATTGCTTTTGTTAATTTAAAATCAAATTTAAAGCTTTGTTTTGTTAGTTTTATAGTTTTAAATTTCTTTATGTAATAAACATTTAAAATAAAAGTCACAAACTGCCCTATAACGGTTGCAATTGCTGCTCCAATAATTCCCCATTTAAGTACGAAAATCGCAATGGCATCTAATATGATATTTAAAACCGCTCCTATTACCATTGAGTTCATAGCAAATTTAGGAGAACCATCTGCTCTAATTATTGAATTTAAAGTTGTACCAATTAGTATAAAAGGAATTCCGAATAGCAATCACATATCCATAGCTTAAAGCATATTCTCTTAAAGCATCTGTGCATCCAAAAATATTAAGTAATTGAGGTAAGAAAACCAAACATATTATGCATAATAAAATTGAGGTTATAACAGACACTAAGATTCCATTTGCTACACCTTTTTCTGCTTCCTCCTTTTTCTTTTCTCCAAGCTTCAAGCTAAGAAACGCTGCTGCACCATTTCCAAACATTAATGATATTGCCAAACATACTACTGTTAAAGGGAACACTACATTTGTTGCTCCATTAGCTAAATAATTTACTCCCCAACCAATAAAAATTTGATCAACAATATTGTATAGTGCATTTACTACTAATGATATAATACTTGGTATTGCAAATTTTTTTAATAATTTGCTTATTTTAGCTTTTCCTAAATCTAGTTCTTCCATTGTTTTCCTCCTTATTTATATTGATTAGTAGGCTACCCAATTATTTTGTAAAGAGCTTTTTACTGCTAATTTAGTAAAAGCCCCACAAATATAAGAAAAGTGGCTTCGCCACATGCCACTCACTTCGTTTGGGCGAATCAATGTAGCTTAACCTTTTTACTCCAGAAATTACTAGCAAAACTAGTAATTTCCTATGTAATAAAAATAAGGCTAGTTCCCTAACCTTAGAATATTATAGTCTTTTTTTGCTCATTTGTCAAGAAAAATCGTTTAATATCTACCCAAAATTTCATTTATTCAGATACTCTACATACTCCTCTAAACACATATTAAGTCTGTTCATTTCTATTGCATTGTCTTTTCCAACATATCTCCAATGCCATGGTTCATATGTGATTTTTGTTATATCCTCTTTATCCTTTGGATATCTCATGACAAAGCCATAATTTTCTGCATTTTGCTTAAGCCAAGTAAAAGCCTTTGTATCCTCGAAGGTAGTCTCTGCATCATTAAAATCCACAGCTAATCCTAAATTATGATCACTGCAGCCTGGTATCATAATAACCTCCTCTGTAAGCCTTCTTGCTACCTCCTCTGTTTTTCCTTGATTAATATGCTTTTGCATTTCTCTATTATATATCCTGCTTTGACTCTCTATACTCCTATATGCTGATTGTACCCAAACATTGGTTATGCCGAGCCTTTCGTATATCCTTCATCATTTCTCTTAAATATTCTATGGCTCTTGAATCAAACTGTCTACTAGAATCAATATCCTCTAGTTCAAATTTATAATCCTCTGGTATTTTATTATCTGCATTTGCAAGAGTAAGCTCCCAAGGTATATCTTTTTTTTGCTTAGGAGTATTTTCACCTTCTATTATATTTACTGATTTTTGATTTTTATTTGCCAAATTTTCAGTACTATCATTATTTGTAAAAACAAAATAGCATATAGCAATTAGCCCTAACACTAAAATCAATATCATTAAAAGTATAATCAATATTATTGCTTTTTTATTTTTGCTGTTCATATAATACCTTCTTTTCTTATCTTTAGATGAATTTTATTATACCATACTAATGAGCCTTCTTCAATAAAACTAATAATATCTTAACAAATTTCTTAACTGTTAAAATAAACCTTTTCTACCCTATCCAAAAATAAATGCTCCATTAAACTTCCTTTTTATCATAAATCTTACATGATACTTTATAAGATAATCTATATACAAAAATTGTTAACAAGCTAAGAAGCAAAGGTGTTAATCCTTTAAGACTCCACATATCCATTTCTAATTTTTCTATCCAATAAAGTATTCCTCCTATAACAATTGCTAATACAGCAATTATTATAGGTATAATTAAGAACATTTGCATTCTAGCCTTTTCTGCTCCTACTTTATATATAAATGGTATTTGTATCGATTCTAAAATACTAATACCAACTATCCCTACAAAAGTTGCAGAAATAATTGTTGGAAAATCTACACATAAATATTTTGTATCAAAAAAAGCAACAAGAAAAATGGTAATTATAATACCAATTAATGCAGCTATAACATTTAAAATTATTGCCAAAAAGTATTTTGCTGATATAATTTCTTTTGTACTAACAGGCATACTCTTGATATATCTATCTGATTTTGAGGCTTCATCATAGTTAAAACTTGCTATAAAAAATAATTCAAAAATAAAAATAGTTATAATTGGAAATATACTATACAAGCTAAATTCTTTATTATTTAAAGTTTGTACAATAGACAGAATGGCAAATACTAATATAGATGTAATTAAAATTATTTTATAACTACTTAGTTGCAATAAATCCTTCGTTATTAATCCTTGTATCTTTTGATTTTGACTTACGATTACTTTCATATTACTTTTCCCCCTTAACATACATTATCATAATATCCTCAATTCTAGGTCTATCTATTACATCTATACTATATTTTTTCTTAAATTCGTCTCTATTTTCTACTAAAACGTCATACTCATATTTATTTTTCCTATATCTTATATAATCTTTTCTATCTATTTTATAAAATTCTTCACTTTTACATCTTGCAATTCCGCATTTTATCAAGAAACTCATCTCTTGTTTTGCTCAATACAATCTCTCCATTATTTATAAAAGTTATATAATCAGCAACATTTTCTAAATCTGAGGTAATATGACTTGAAATAAACACACTATGTTCTTCATCTTGTATAAAATCTTGAAAAATATCTAATATCTCATTTCTTGCAACTGGATCTAAGCCTGATGTTGGCTCATCCAATATTAAAAGCTTTGGATGATGTGCTAAAGCTGTAACAAGCTTCACTTTCATTTTCATACCACTTGAATATTCTTTTAAAATTTTATTCTTTGGCAATTTAAAATCCTCTATATACTTAAAATACAATTCTGAGTCCCAATTCTTGTAAATGCTTTTTAAACAGGCTTCTATATCCTTTGGAGTTAAATATTCAGATAAAAATCCATCACCTAAAACAACACCTATATCCTCTTTAATTTCAACATCATTTTCCTTATTATCTAATCCGAATATTTTTACTTCTCCAGAATTTATCCTTATCAAATTTAATATAGCCTTAATAGTAGTAGTTTTGCCTGCCCCATTCTCTCCTACCAAGCCCATAATGGTTCCCTTAGGCAGCTCAAAGCTAATATCCTTCAGTTTAAAATCCTCATAATTTTTACATAAATTTTTTACCTCTAATATATTATTCATATCCTCTTATTCCTCCTCATATAGTATATCTAAAATATCCTTCATTTCTTGCTTTGATATTTTACTAATCTTAGCAATAGAAACAGCTGTATCTATCATTTCTTCTATCTTCTGCAATTGCTCATCCTTCATTATCTCAGGTGTCTTGTTTGTAACATATGTTCCCTTACCAGGTATTGTTTCTGCATATCCCTCCTTTTCAAGCTCCTCATATGCATTTTTAGTAGTAATAACACTTATCCTTAAATCCTTTGCCAAGCTTCTTATAGAAGGAAGTGCATCACCTTTTTGTAATTCCCCAGAAGCAATTTTTATTTTAAATTGCTCTTTAATTTGTTCATATATAGGTACTCCACTAGAATTGCTTATAATA
>JAAWCC010000054.1 GCA_022792975.1 Clostridia bacterium
ATGGAGATAATGTAAAAATAGGTGCTGGAAATGTAGTAGATGCTGAAGGTTTTAGATATTTAGCAGAAGCTGGAGCAGACTTTATCAAAGTTGGTGTAGGCGGAGGCTCTATCTGTATTACAAGAGAAACAAAGGGAATAGGACGTGGACAAGCAAGTGCATTAATAGATGTTGTAAATGAAAGAAACAAATATTACGAAGAAACAGGAATATATATTCCAATATGCTCAGATGGAGGAATTGTACACGACCATCATATAACAATAGCCTTAGCACTAGGAGCAGATTTTGTAATGATGGGAAGATACTTCGCAAGATTTGACGAAAGCCCAACAAAGGTATTAAAAATAGGAAATAACTATGTAAAAGAATACTGGGGAGAAGGTTCAAACAGAGCAAAGAACTGGCAAAGATATGAC
This sequence comes from Clostridia bacterium, assembly GCA_022792975.1. The sequence goes on from JAAWCC010000054.1 coordinate 420, forward strand.
CTTGGTGGAAACAAAGACAAGCTATCTTTTGAAGAAGGGGTAGACTCATATATTCCATATGCAGGACCACTAAAAGATACTCTAGATGTAACAATACTAAAAATAAAATCAACAATGTGCAACTGCGGAGCAACAAACATACCAGAGCTACATGAAAAAGCAAGACTAACATTAGTATCAGATGTAAGTATATCAGAAGGAAAAGCACATGATGTAATACTTAAAGAAATAGATAATTCTTATAAAAATTAACTATAATTGGGAGGCTACTAACTAGCCTCCCAATTATAGTTTTTTTGTTCAACCGATTATTTATATTACTCCCACTCAATAGTAGCAGGTGGTTTAGAAGTTATATCATACACAACTCTATTAATATTTTTAATCTCATTTACAATTCTACTAGAAGCCTTCTCCAAAATATCATATGGAAGCCTTGCCCATGAAGCAGTCATAAAATCTGAAGTCTCAACAGCACGCAAAGCTAAAGTGTAATCATATGTACGTTCATCTCCCATAACACCAACAGATTTTAGATTTGTTAAAACAGCAAAATATTGGTTTAATGACTTATCAAGTCCAGTTTTTGCAATTTCGTCTCTAAATATAAAATCTGCTTCTTTTAATATATCAAGCTTTTCCTCAGTTATATTTCCTATAACTCTTATTGCAAGACCAGGACCAGGGAATGGTTGTCTATATACTAAATTTTCCGGAATACCTAATTCTAAACCAGTTTTTCTAACTTCATCCTTAAATAAATCTCTAAGAGGCTCAACAATCTCCTCAAAATCCACATAATCAGGAAGCCCACCAACATTGTGATGGCTCTTTATAGTTTGTCCACCAGGAGCACCACTTTCAATTACATCAGGATAAATTGTCCCTTGTACTAGAAAATCAACTTTTCCAATTTTTTTAGCTTCCTCCTCAAAAACTCTAATAAACTCCTCACCAATTATCTTTCTCTTCTTTTCAGGATCAGAAACATCTTTAAGCCTTGATAAAAATCTATCCTTAGCATTTACTCTAACAAGATTTATATCATATTGTTCTCTAAAGATTTTCTCAACCTCATCACCTTCATTCTTACGAAGCAAACCATGGTCTACAAATATACAAGTTAAATTCTTACCAATAGCCTTATTTAAAAGTACAGCAGCAACAGAAGAATCTACACCACCTGATAGAGCACATAAAGCTTTCTTATCTCCAATTTTTTCCCTTAAAGCTTTAAGCGAATCCTCGACAAAGGCAGACATTTTCCAATCTCCAGAGCAGCCACAAACCTTATACACAAAGTTATGTATAATTTGAGTACCATTTATTGTGTGATTTACCTCTGGATGAAATTGGATACCATAAATCTTTTTATCTTCATTTGCCATTCCAGCATTAGGACAACTAACTGTACTTGCAATATTTTTAAATCCTTCTGGTAAATCTTGAACAAAATAAGTGTGACTCATTAAGCAAGCATTATTATCATCAAATCCTGCAAATAGAGGAGAGGTATTATCTAATTTCACAGCTGTTGCTCCATATTCTCTTTTTTCAGCTTTTTGAACAGCTCCTCCTAAAAGGCAAGTTATAAGCTGCATGCCATAGCAAATGCCAAGTATTGGAACTCCAAGCTCTAAAAGCTCTTTGTCAATCATAGGTGCGTCCTCCTCAGTTACACTAGCAGGGCCACCAGTAAATATAATTCCTTTAGGCGCAATTTCCTTAATTTTATTAATATCAATATTAAAAGGCACTATTTCGGAATATACGTTACATTCTCTTACGCGCCTAGCAATAAGCTGATTATATTGACCATGAAAATCTAGTATGAGTATTTTTTCATTTTCTTTCATATCTAATACCTCCAAAATTTAATTGTCTATAATTATATCATATTTCTGGTATCAATGCAAACATTTTTAGTCGCAAAATTTACATAATCACATAAAATATATAGAGCATTAAAATTATTAGGAGGGTATCTAATTTGAAACTTGAAGGGAAAAAAATTGCATTTTGTTTAACCAACATTTTCTATGCATTTAAAAATACTATTGAGGAAATGAAGCATATTATAAAAGAAGGTCGGAGAACTTATCC
>JAAWCC010000055.1 GCA_022792975.1 Clostridia bacterium
AAGTTTTAAATGAAATGAAAGTTAATGAAGTTAATAGAATGACTGTAAAAGAATTTAATGCAGCTTTAGTTTGTAGTAATAAGGCACCAGTTGAGGCACTAGATAAGGCACCAGTTGAGGCACTAGATAAAATTATTATATATTGCGAAGAACCAAAAACTGCAATACAAATAATGAATTATTTGGGATATAAAAATATTAAGAGATTTAGAAGAGATTATATAAAGCCCTTAGTGGAAAAAGGTATATTAAAAATGACAATACCAAATAAGCCAACTAGTAGAAATCAAAAATATATATCTTAAAAAGATTGAAGGACAATTAAGGAAAATTAATGAAAAGTTGTGGTCATAATGCTTTATCGCAGAGCGGAGAAAGATACAGTAATCAGATTAAAAAGGATAAAGGAATAAATTAGAAAATAAAAAAATGAAAGAAATATTAAAAGAATATAAAAAACAAATTAAATATTTTATAGAAAATAAAAAATACATGCTAATAATTATATTAGTCATGATTTTAAGCTATGGCTTCACTATAACTCATTACTCTATTGGAGTAGACGACTTAGCCTTTGATAGATATGTTAATGGCACACATATATTATCTCAAAAAAGATGGGGAACATGGGGATTATATAACCTTTTGAGAATAACCGAATTTACGCCATTTTGGCTAGAAGCAATTTCAGCAATAATTATAGTAATAATTGCAATCACCATATGTGTATTTATAAAAAAACAATATAAAGAAAAGATAAAATTAGGTGGATACATTATATTTTCTAGCATATTAATATCAAACCCATTAATAAATCAGTTCTTCATATATCAATCTACAAATTTAGCAGTTGCAATAAGCAATCTAATTGTGATAATATGTGGAATAGTAATATATGAAAATTATTTTAATCAAAACAAAAAATGGATAAATATAATTTCTGGAATAATACTAACAATACCAATAGCAATGTATGAAGCTTGTGCACAAACCTATATAGTATTTATATTTGTAGCAATGTTCATAAAACTTACAGAAGATAATACACAAAATAAAAAAGTAATCAAATACTTTTTCATAAGCATATCTATGCTAATTATAGGAATAGCAATATACTTTATAACAGGAAAAATAATATTATTATTGTTAGAAAAATTAAACAAATTGGAAGTAAATCGTGCATATACCATGAGTCTATGGTTAGAAAAAGAGTTTTGGGAATTAGATATAAAAAGCAAATTAACAGCAATTGACATATTTGTATTAAAACAATTCGCAATAAATAATGGATACTTACCAATAACAACATTTGTCATTTTTAGTTTTACAGCAATAATAATTGAAGCTATAAAATTAATAAAAAACAGCAAAGTATTTAGATTCATATCTACAATTCGGAGTAATACTTTCAAACTTTATATTAGCATTTATACTGATTAATGTTTTATTTAGAATGCAATTTTCAATAATAATTTCAACAGCCCTATTGGGACTACACATATACCAAAGCTTAAGCACTAAAAAAGCTATAAAGTACTTAAGTATTATAGCATTTATATGGCTAATAATAATTCAAACAAAAACACTAAACCAATATTTCTATAACGACTACAAAAGATATGAAAAGGAAAAAACAATAGCTAACGATATAGCAATAAATGTTATGAAAGACTATGACTATAAAAATAAGCCATTATTGTGCTTTATACCTTCAGACGAAGTAAGGGGAGAGAAGTATGAGATAAATGCAGATAACGGAAAATCGGTAATAAAATGGGGAATAGATGCATTTGACGAGCCACAAACAGAAATAACAAAATTTATAAACGAACAAGGCTACAATTTTAAATATATAACAAAAGAAGCAGCAGAAAAAGCCTATGAAGAGCTATATAAAATAGAAAAAATGAATGATTATATAATAGAATTAGAAAATGCAATAATGATAAATTTAAAATATTATGATTTTTAATAAATACGGAGGCAAAGATTTATGTCAAGATTAGTATTAATAGATGGAAACAGCATATTAAATAGAGCATTCTATGGAATAATGGGAAGTAATATGCTTAAAACAGAGGATGGAACCTATACAAATGCAGTATACGGATTTTTAGCAATAATGTTTAAAATATTAGACAACTTAAACCCAGAATATATGGCAGTTGCATTTGATATGAAAGCACCAACTTTTAGACACAAAATGTATACAGAATATAAAGGGACAAGAAAAGGAATGCCAGACGAGCTTGCAGCCCAAATGCCCATGATAAAAGAAGTATTAAAAGCAATGAATATAAAGATAATAGAAAAAGAAGGATACGAAGCAGACGATATCCTAGGAACACTTGCAACTAGAGCAGGAGAAGAAGGGATAGATGTAACTATACTTTCAGGAGATAGAGATACTTTCCAACTTGCAACAGACAAGATAACAATAAGAATACCAAGAACCAAAGCAGGAAAGACAGAAGAAGACGACTATAATAAGGAAAGAATAATAGAAGAATATGGAATAGAGCCAAAAGCATTAATAGAAGTAAAAGGGCTAATGGGAGATAAATCAGATAATATTCCAGGAGTCGCAGGAATTGGAGAAAAAACGGCACTAAACTTAATAAAAAATTACAAAACAATAGAAGAACTATATAAAGAATTAGAAGCACGGAAAAGCAGAAGAAATAAAAGGAAAAACAAGAGAAAAGTTATTAGAGGGAAAAGCATCAGCTATGCTATCTAAACAGCTTCGGAGCAATAAATACACAAAGCCCAATAGAAGAAAGCATGGACGAATTAAAAAAGCAAGAATGGGATAACGAAAAGGTCTTTGAAATATTTAAAAAACTAAGATTTAATAAATATATAGATAGATTTTCCCTAACAAGTCAAACAGAAGTAAATCCATTAGATGAAATTACAATAATAGAAAACCTAGATGAAAAGTACTTAGAAAATCTGAAGGAAGAAATAAAAAAACAAAAAGAAATGATATACTATTTAAGTGTTACAGAAGAGGAAAAAGATCAAAATATAATAAAAAAGAAAATAGAAGCAATAAGCATAATCATATCAAAAAAAATCTATTATATACAAGGAAAACAAATAGAAAGCTTCAAAGAAATATTTGAACAAGAAAAAATAAAAAAAGTAGGATACAAGTTAAAACAAGATTATATTCTCCTAAAACAAATAGGTATAGAATTAAATAATTTTGCATATGACATAGAAATTGCAGGATATATAATAGATTCTAGTAAAAACAAATATGATATAGAAGCTCTAGCCTTAAGATATTTAAATATAGAATTATCAAGATATATAACAAAAGAAGAAAAGCAAGCACAATTAGACCTATTTACAATGGAAAAAGAAGGTGGAGAAGAGGAAAAAATAAAGAACTGCCTATATACCTATGCAATATATAAACTATATCAAATAACCAAAAAAATAATGGAAAATGAAAATGAACTAGAGCTATTTAAAGATATAGAAATGAAAACCTCAGAAGTACTAGCAAAAATGCAATACACAGGAATTGGAATAGATAAAGAAGAATTAATAGAATTTGGAAGAAAACTAAAAATAGAAATAGAGGAAAAAACACAAAAAATATATAATCTATGTGGAAAAGAATTTAATATAAATTCAAGCAAACAGTTAGGAAATATTCTATTTGAGGACTTAAAACTTCCTGTACAAAAGAAGAAAAAAAGTGGATATTCAACAGATGTAGAAGTCTTAGAAAAGCTTAGGGAAGAACATCCAGTAATAGAAGAAATTTTGGAATATAGGCAATTAGTGAAGCTAAATTCAACATATATAGAAGGAATGCTTCCATATATAAATAAAAAGACAGGGAGAATACACTCATACTTCCATCAGACCGTCACTGCAACAGGAAGAATAAGCAGTGCAGAACCAAACCTGCAAAATATACCAACAAGATTTGAACTAGGCAAAAACCTAAGAAAAGTATTTAAGCCTGAAAAGGGAAAAATTTTCATAGACGCAGACTACTCGCAAATTGAATTAAGAATATTTGCTCATATATCAGGAGATAAGAATATGATAGAAGCCTTCGAAGAAGGAAGAGACATCCATCAGGAGGTCGCATCAAAAGTCTTTGGCAAAAAACTAGAAGATGTAACAAAAGAAGAAAGAACAAAAGCAAAAGCAGTAAACTTCGGTATAGTATATGGAATTAGTGATTTTGGACTTAGTGAACAATTACACATATCAAAAAAAGAAGCAAAAGCATATATAGACCAGTATTTAGAAAAATATAACGGAATAAAAGAATTTATGAAAAAGATTGACGAGGATGCAAAAGAAAAAGGATATGTAGAAACAATTTTCAAAAGAAGAAGATACATTCCAGAGCTAAAATCACAAAACTATATGGTAAGACAATTTGGCTCAAGAGCAGCCTTGAATATGCCAATTCAAGGAACAGCAGCAGATATAATGAAGCTTGCTATGATAGAAGTAAATAAACAAATAGAAGAAAAAAAGTTAAAATCGAGAATAGTTTTACAAGTACACGATGAACTATTAATAGAAGCACCAGAAGAAGAAAAAAATATGGCAATAGAACTTCTAAAAAAATCAATGGAGAATATCGTTAAATTATCAGTACCATTGATTGCAGAAGTAACAAGTGCAGATACTTGGTATGGATGCAAATAAATTGAGAGAATAGGAGAAAAAGAAGGGTGAACAAAAAAGCACTCATAATATTTGTGAGCATAACAATTACAATAATTATAATTATTGCATTTGACATATATTCGAGAATACTAAAAATATATTATCCTAAGACTTATGAAGCTGAAGTAAACAAATATGCAAGTAAATATGAAATAGACGAAAATTGGATATTTGCATTAATCAAGGCAGAAAGCAATTTTAAAGAAAATAGTATTTCTTCAAGTGGTGCAGTAGGATTAATGCAGCTAATGGAAAAAACAGCAAAAGAAACAGCAGAAGAAATTCGGCATAGAATATGACGACTTAAAAGATGTAAATATAAACATAGAATTAGGAACAAAATATTTTGCAAAATTATTAAAATATTATAGACGGGAACTATTATTTAGCAATTGCAGCATACAATGCAGGAATTGGAACAGTTGGTAAATGGATAGAAGATGGAATAATCAAAGAGGACCGGATCAGACATAGAAAACATTCCATACAAAGAAACCAATAACTATGTAAGAAAAATACTAAAAAACTATAAAGTATATAAGGAGTTGTATGAAAAATAAAATGGAAGAAATAAAAGAAGAAATAAAAAGGATGTTAACAGAAGGACGATACTTACATTCATTAGGTGCAATGAAAGCAGCAGGAGAACTTGCAAAAATTTATGGAGATGACGAAGAAGGAGCAAAGCTTGCAGGCTTAGTGCATGACATAGCAAAAGAACTCCCAAAAGAAGAAATAGAAGTAGCACTAAAAAAATACAATATAGAACCAGACATAATAGAAAGAAATCAGCTCGGACTTTTACATGCAAAGTTAGGAGCAGAACTTGCAAGAGAGAAATTTAATATATGCGAAAAAATTCAAAACGCCATAAAATATCATACAACAGGCAATATAAAAATGGACAAATTTGCAAAAATAATATACTTAGCAGACAAAATAGAGGAAACTAGAAATTATCCGGAAGTAGAAGAACTAAGAAGACTAGCAAAACAAGACCTAGACAAAGCAATGCTATTCGTAATGAACTTCACAATACAAAAGTCAATAAAAAAGCAAACACTAATACACCCAGACACAATAGAAATGAGAAACACTTTAATCTTAGGATGAAGCTTGAGAGATGTGGGCTTGAGCCAGGGGTGAGACAGGGGGACGGGGCTTTTGTCTTAGGATTTTCAACCTATTGAAGGTGAAATTTCCTAAGACAAAAGCCCCGTCCCCCTGTCTCAAGTTTCGTCCTCCTCTCTTCCAAAAATGTCATGAGATTTTTCTTGACAATTTTTTTAAATGCATATATAATTATAAACATAGTTTTAATTAAAATCTAAGGGCAAATTTTTCATTTGCTTAAAATCCAGATTAAAAGGAATGATAAAGATGTTATCAATAGTGAAATCTATGTCACTTCATGGATTAGATGGAAATCTTGTATCTGTTGAAGTTGATATTTCTCGGCGGACTTCCGACATGGGAGATTGTACGGACTCCCCGATGCGAGTGTAAAAGAATCAAAAGAAAGAATAAAATCAGCAATAAAAAATACAGGTCTTAAATTAGAAAGCAGGAGAATTATAATAAATTTATCTCCAGCAGATACTAAAAAGGAAGGTGCAATTTATGACCTTCCAATGGCAATTGGTATATTACTTGCTAATGGTGATATAAAAGAAACAAACTTAAAAAATACTGTAATAATAGGAGAACTATCTCTAAATGGAAAAGTAAACAAAATAACAGGAGCATTTCCAATAGCTTTAGAAGCGAATAAATTGGGAATAAAAAGAATAATATTGCCAAAAGAAAATGCAAAAGAGGCAGCAATTGTACAGGATATAGAAGTAATTGGAATAGAAAGTTTAGAGCAAGTTATAAAATATTTATTATGCACAAAAATAATAGAAGAAGAGAAAATAGAACTAAATAACATATTTAATAATAATATCAAATATAAAGTAGATTTTAAAGATGTAAAAGGACAAGAAAATGTTAAAAGAGCGTTAGAAGTTGCGGCAGCAGGACGGACATAATGTTTTGCTTATTGGTTCGCCAGGGAGTGGGAAAACTTTTATGTCTAAGTGTTTGCCAGCTATATTACCAGATTTAAATTTAGAAGAGGCTCTTGAAATAACAAAAATACATAGTATTGCAGGCTTGACATGTGAAAATATACCACTAGTTACTAAAAGACCATTTAGAGCACCACATCATACAATATCTAGCACAGCTTTAGTTCGGACGGTGGAAGAATACCAAAACCACGGAGAAATCAGTTTAGCACACAATGGAGTTTTATTTTTAGATGAACTCACAGAATTTAAGAAGACAACTTTAGAATTATTAAGGAGCCCATTAGAGGAGCGGAATGGTTAATATAACAAGAGTTAATGCAAGTTTAATATACCCCTGTAATTTTATGCTGATTGCCTCAATGAACCCATGTCCATGTGGATATTATGGAGCAAGAGATAAAAATTGTAGTTGTTCTGATAAGCAAATAAATAATTATATTAATAAGATAAGTGGACCACTTTTAGATAGGTTTGATATACATGTGGAAGTAGAAGCAGTAGAATATTCAAAGCTAGAGAAAAGCGAAAGTGAGGAGACATCAGAAGAAATAAGAAAAAGAGTAAATAGAGCAAGAGAAGTAGGAAAAGAAAGATACAAAAAATATGGTATATACTCAAATTCTGAACTTACACCAGAACTTACAGAAAAATATTGTAAATTAGGAGAAAAAGAGAAAAAAGTTTTAAAAGATGCTTTTGATAAAATGGGCTTTAGCGCAAGAGCATATGGGAGAATTTTAAAGGTTGCAAGAACAATTGCAGATTTAAGTGAGAAAGAAAGAATAGAAGTGAAACACATAGCAGAAGCTATAAAATATAGAGAGTTAGACAGAAAGTATTGGAGGAACTAAGATGGAAATAGAAGAAATAACAATAAATAGCAGGAGCTATCCTGAAAAATTAAGAGGAATCAAAAGACCACCACAAAAGCTATATGTGCTTGGGAATAAAGAAATATTAAGAAATGATGGCATTGCAATTGTCGGGTCAAGAGACTGTACAATAGAAGGGAAAAGAAAAGCAAGATTTTTTGCAGCGAATATAGCAAAAGCTGGATTTATAATAATAAGTGGAATGGCGAGGGGGATTGATGCATCAGCACATATGGGAGCGTTAGATGCTGGAGGTAAAACAATTGCAGTGTTGGGAAATGGACCAAAATATATTTTTCCACCAGAAAACGAAGAAACATATAAAAAGATATTAGAAAATGGCGGAGTAATAATAAGTGAATATCCAGAGTGTACACCACCTGCATCAGAAAGATTTAGGCAGAGAAACAGAATTATTAGTGGGCTAAGTCTAGGAGTATTAGTTGTCGAAGCAGAAGCCAGAAGTGGAACATCTATAACTGCAAGACATGCAAGAGAACAGAAAAAGGAGCTTTTTTGTATTCCTAATTCAATAGAAAATAAAAAGGGGGTAGGGACTAATATACAACTAAAAAACGGAGCAACTCTTGTTACAGAGCCTAATGATATAATTGTTAAATATACAAATAATATCGTAAAACAAATAACAATAGAAGAAATAGAGAAAACAAATGGAAAGGAATTGGATTTAACTAAGGTAAAAAAAGAATATAGAAGTATATATAAATTGCTAGTAGAAGAACTTAGCATAAATGAGATTAGTGCAAAAACAAAAATTGGAATATCAGACCTTTATCAAAAATTATTTTTAATGGAAATAGAGGGATTGATAGAAAATAAGCAAAGTAAATATAAAATTAAAACAATTTAGGGAGTAAAAATGAACAAAAAACAAGTAGAAGGAAAAACAGGAGAAACAATTGCAAGTGACTATTTAGACGGTATAGGATATAGGCTTTTGCATAAAAATTTTAGGTGTAAACAGGGAGAAATAGATTTAATCGCAAAGGATGGAGAGGATATAGTATTTATTGAGGTAAAAACTAGAAGAAGCACCAATTATGGTGAAGCGAGAGAAGCTGTAAATAGGGAGAAAATAAGGCATATAATGAAAACAGCGATGTATTATCTGTATATGACAAGGCAGGAGACAGCATTTGTTAGAATAGATGTGATAGAGGTTTATCTAATGCATGGGGAGGTTAGGATAAATCATTTGAAGCAAGTGATATGAAGTATTGTAGTGTCTGGATAGGTATAAAAGGAATTTTAGAAGAGAAAATAGTAATTAATTAGCTCATAACCCGAAGGTCGTAAGTTCGAGTCTTACCCCCGCAACCAAAGTTTAATCACTAGAACTATAACGGTTTTAGTGATTTTTTGTTGTTCTGAGACGGTTTACAATAATGCTATTTTTAGGCACTATTATGTCAAATTGGGTAAAAGTTGGGTAAAATAACTGCCTCAAACCACTTAAATTCTAATAAAAAATCATTAAAATTTTATACTTTTTTATAAAATAAAAGGCAATGGGAAATCTAAATTTTTCTATTTAGTTGCCTTTTATTTTTATATCGTGAAAATTGTAACGGCTTTATTTCCGTTTGTGAAA
>JAAWCC010000056.1 GCA_022792975.1 Clostridia bacterium
ATCCGTCAATTTTATTATTTAATAATATGCTTAATTCTTCAGAACTTAAGAAATCTTTACAATATCTGCATGTTTCACCAACTTCTAATAATTCTCCATTGTTTTCAAGTTCAATAATACCTTCTACTAATAATTTTTCTTTCATAATAAAACCACCTTTCAAATTTTTCTTGAAAGATGTTTAAACTTATGTTATAATAAACATACATCTTTCAAGATGTGGCTTGTATATAGTTTCTACCGTCCAAAGTTGAAAACTATATGCAAGTGCTTTTTGTTTTCCCTTACTGTAATTATAGTATACTATACTGTCGACAGTATGTCAATACTTTTTTGCAAATTTCTTTAAATATTTTTCAATTTGCTCTGTTCCCCATTGATTTCTCGATATTCCTTGCTCTTCTAATAAAGCAACGAACTTTTCGCCTAAATTTTTGTCAACTCTTAATTCAATTCTTTTGTATTTACTTTTTGCCCAGTCACCTTCTTTTTGATAATTCCTAGCCATTTTTATTTCCTCCCTTGATTTTTTATATTATATCTAATATAATATTTATACAAGAGAGGGAGGACCCTCTCGAGTTTTACAAGTCTCGTAAGATTAGTTTAACTTGATTGCGATTGTTTTGCTGTCTTACTTTAACTTGTTTTTGTGCTTGTCTATGTACTAGATAGATAAGCACTCTTTTAATTAAAATCATATACATCAACTCCTTTCATGTCTATATATTATCATACTGTCGACAGTATGTCAATACTTTTTTCATGACTTTTTAAAATATTTTTCATATCAATTATATATCACAAATTATATATCACAAATTATATATAAACAACTTCATTGTTACATGTATGTACACACTATTTTACGATGTATATACAACTAGATTACGAAGTATATAAAGATGTACTTTTCTTAGTTTTTATATGCTTCTTATTTAATTATTTAATAAATAATGTTAAAAAAATATAGAAAAGATTATTAAGAGAAGCAATACATAATATATAGAAAAATTTTCATAATAACAAAAAAGGAGTTGTTGTTATGAAAATTAAAATGAAGATAAGAGAAGTAAGAGAAAGTAAAAAAATTAGTTTAAGAGAACTATCTAGATTGACAAATATAACAAAAAGTTATTTAAGTTGTGTTGAACGAAACGAAAAGAACCCAAGTTTAGCTATAATTATTAGAATAGCAATAGCATTAAATGTAGATGAAAAAGAATTATACGAAATTCAGTTTTAATCTTTTTGCATCTTTTTTAGTCTTTTAAAGTCTTTTCTTGTACTTTTTAATACGTTATACCATAGAGAACCAATTTTGGTGTATAAAGTATAAATAAGAAAAGTGAGAGGAGAAAAAATATGAAAAATTTGATTTTAAAAGAGATTTATGTTAAAATGACTATAAAAGAAAAAATAATTGTGAAACTACACAAAAGAATATTTATTAAAGTATACAAAATGGGAATTGAGAAAGGGCTTAATGCAGTTTTATAAAATATAAATTTTTTAGATGCTTAATAGCATAAACAATAAGCACCACCATATTGAGAAATTATATTTTTAGCAAGTTCTGTATTTGTTTCTTTTATTCTTACAGGATATTCTAATACTTTATCATAAGTCCACATTAGAAATTACCTCCTTCCCATGGCCAAGGCTCTTCAAGCCAACGCCATTTGTTACAAGGATAATATATGCTAAGTGGTCCATATACCTTTTGATATTTATCCTTTAATTCTTTTAAAGTCTTACAATAACTATTATGCAAGCATAATGCTCTTTCATCATTTGGGTGTGTATCTAAATATAATCCAAGTTCAATTACAGCAAAGTTATAACATTTAATTTGATGTATTAGATCCTCACGTGCAACATTGTCTTTCTCACAAGAGCATGAACAAGAGCAAGTTACTCTATTTTCTACCATATCTAAATATTCTGTATCTTCATTCATCCGTTACATCCTCCTTTAATTGGATTTGTATCCATAAGATATTGAATCTGTGCCATAGATTGACCAGGGCAATATTCACTAACTAATTCAGGAAAGATAGTTCCTTTATGAAGTCCCGAACATGGCATAAATGTTTCGTTCATAACCTGCATTGGAACATAACTTTGGGCATACATTGGGTTAGCTGGAAATCCGTTGTCTTCATCTTCAAAACCGCAACCACAATTAGAGTTAAAATTGTCTTGAGGATAATTTGGTACATTATTACATAAAGTTTCTAGTTCATTTTTATCATGATTATTTGGGTTATTTAGACAGAAGCATTTTCTTCTTCTACAATTACACATTTTAATTCCTCCTTTAAATTTGTATACTATATAGTATGTCTATATAGTTTGTATAGTGACAAATTATCTGAATTTGCGACAAGTTAAAAGCACTTGCAAAATAACTATTTTTATGATAAAATATGACATATTATAAGGTTAGGAGAGTTTTACTAATGGAAGTAATATCTAAAACAAAAAAAATGGTTTTATCAGCACTTTTACTTACATTATCAATAGTACTATATAGGTTTTTATCAATTAAGACTCCAATATTGGCAATAAATTTTAGTTTTGTACCAATTATGCTTGCAGGAATTTGGCTCGGACCCAAATATACAATTTTAATTGCCGGGCTTTCTGATTTAATCGGTGCAATACTTTTCCCATTTGGAGAGTTTTTTATAGGCTTCACAATAAGCTCGTGTTTATCAGGTCTTATCTATGGATTAATACTTTATAAAAAGGATGGAGAATTAACAAATAAAGGACTTATTATAAGACTTATTATTTCATGTGCATTAGTTATATTTATTGTAAATACAGCTTTAAATACTTTTTGGCTAGTTATAATGTATGATAAGGCTTTTGTAGTATTATTTACAGCAAGAATTGCAAAAGAGATTATAATGTTCCCAATACAAGTGTTTTCAATGTTTGTAATTGTTCAAGGTCTAAGACCAATTACAAAGAAATATTTAACATAAGGAGTAAGAGGATGGAGATTGGAGAATATTTAGCAAAATTTGCAAGTATAACAAGAAAACCGAATTTAGATGCAATGAGATATTTTATGGAGGAATTTGGAAATCCTCAGGAAAAAACTAAGTTCATACATATTGCTGGTACTAATGGAAAAGGCAGTGTAACAGAAATGATTAATAATTGCCTCGTAAATGCTGGATATAAGGTTCGGAAAATTTATTTCTCCACATTTAATTAAATATAATGAAAGAATGTCTATTAATAATGTAAATATTAGTGACGAAGAAATATCAAGAATACTAGATAAAGTGGCGGAGAAGGTTAATATATATAATAATATGCATGATACAAAGGTAAAGGAATTTGAGGTTATAACAACAATTGCACTTATATATTTTGCAGAAAATAACTGCGACTTTGTAGTTTTAGAAACAGGATTAGGTGGAAGAGATGACTGTACTAACATTGTAGATGGAGAGATATCAGTTATAACAGATATCGGGCTTGACCACATGGATATATTAGGTAGTACAATAGAGGAAATTGCAAAAGTGAAAGCTGGAATTATAAAAGAAGATAAGGTTACTGTTATGTATGCACAAGAAGGCATAACAGATATAATTGAAGCGGTTTGCAAAGATAAGAAGAATACATTGCGTTTAGTTGATAAGGGGAATATCATTAATTATTCATATGACAAAGACTTCCAAAAGCTTGATTATAAAGGATATAAAGATATATTAGTTAATTTAAAAGGGAAGTGCCAAGTATATAATGCAAGCCTTTGCTTAGAGTGTATGGATATTTTGAGAGAAAAAGGATATAAAATCACAGCTGAGGCTGTAAAAACACGGACTTAAAACAGTGGTGCATAAAGCGAGATTCCAGAAGCTATGCCAAATGCCAGAGGTGATTTTTGATGGAGGGCATAATGAGAATGCAATTAAGAATTTGAAAGCAATGATAAATCAGTATTATTTAGATAAAGAAAAGATATACATTGTATCTATTCTAAAATCTAAAGACTATAAAACTGTAATAAATTTGCTTATGGAGGAAAAGGGGAGCTTTATATTTACAAGTGGAAATGACGAAAAAAGATATGCTCCTAAAGAAGAGTTATATAATGAAGCAAAAAAATATAGAAATGAAGATATTTATATGAAGGATTTAGAAAATGCGATAATAGAAGCAATTAAACTGGATAGCAAAAAAGTTATTATGGTGGTTCGGAAGCTTCTATGTTTATGGAGATGTTTTAAAGTTTATTCAAGAAGGGAAAGGCAAATGCTAGAATTTGGTAATGTAAGTTATAAATATAAAGATGGCAAGAAGGCATTAGAAAATATCAATTTTGAGTTAAAAGAAGGAGAGATACTTGCGATTATTGGGAAAAATGGATCAGGTAAATCAACTCTTGCAAGAATTGCAGCAGGAATAACTATGCCAGAAGCAGGAGATGTGATAGCATTTGGAATAAATACAAGGGATAAGGATAAATTTATAGAGTTTAGAAAAAATGTACGGAATAGTTTTTCAAAATCCAGAAAACCAAATAATATTTAATAATGTTCATGATGACCTAATTTTTGCATTAGATAATTTAAATCTAGATAATAAAGAGGAAAGAATAAAAGGAGCACTAAAAGAAGTGCGGAATGCTAGAATATATAAATAATCCAAGTTATGACTTATCATTAGGACAGAAGCAAAGAATAACAATAGCAGGAGTGCTAAGTATAAAACCAAAGATAATAATATTGGATGAGCCGACAGCTATGTTAGATTCAGAGGGAAAAGAAAGTATAAAGAATATTATAAGGAGACTAAAGGAGAAACGTTTTACAATAATATATATAACAAATATAATTGATGAAATATTCTTATCAGATAGAGCTATTGTATTAGAAAATGGCAGAGTAATAAAAGAGTTTGAAACAAAGGATATACTAGATAATATAGATTTTTTAAAAGAAAAAGGAATAACAATACCAAAAGCAGTTTATACAATGAAACGTTTACAAGAAAGAGGAATAGAAATAGATTTGTTAGATTTAATATAGGGAGAATAGAATGTCAGTAGTTATTGCTTTTATAGCGTTTTTAATATATGCAAGTGCAATATTTTTTATAAAGAATTATTATCTATTGGAAATTGTCTTTGCAGTCAATTTAATATTAATGATTGTATTTAATGTAGGTTATAAAAAAACGACAATATTTTTGATTAAGCTTTTGCCATTCATAACATTTACAGGAGTTATTAATACAATTCTTGGCGGAATTTATTTGGGAATGCTAATATCCATAAGATTAATATTAGTTTGTCAAGTGACTTATATTTTTTCAGAAAGGATGACAC
>JAAWCC010000057.1 GCA_022792975.1 Clostridia bacterium
ATTGAAAATTGCCCTGTTGGGGCTTTAAAGGAAAAAGATAATACAAAAGAGGTATTAGATAAGCTAAAGGATAAAGACACCTTTGTTGTAGTGCAGACTGCGCCGGCTGTTAGAGTTCGGAATTGGAGAAGAATTTGGGCTTCCTATTCGGAAGCAATTGCCAAGGTAAAATGATAACAGCTTTGAAAAGGTTGGGTTTTGATAAAGTTTTTGATACAAATACTGGTGCAGATTTTACAATTATGGAGGAGGCAAATGAGTTTATTGATAGAGTTAAAAATGGAGGAATACTTCCAATGGCAACCTCATGCTGTCCAGCTTGGGTGAGATATGTTGAAATGAATTATCCAGACGAATTAAAACATTTATCAAGCTGTAAATCTCCACATCAGATGTTTGGTGCTATTATTAAGTCATATTATGCTAAGAAAAATAACATAGATCCACATAAAATATATGTAGTATCTGTAATGCCATGTATTGCTAAAAAATTTGAAAGAACAAGAGATGGAATGCAAAGCACAGGATATGACGATGTTGATGCAGTTATAACCACAAGAGAGCTTGCAAGAATGATAAAACAAAATCATATAGAGTTTGTTGAGCTTGCTGATAGTGAATATGATAATCCTATGGGAGATGCAACTGGGGCTGCTGCAATATTTGGCGTGACAGGTGGGGTTATGGAGGCAGCTCTTAGAACAGCAGTCGAAATGCTAGAGGGAAGAAGCTTAGAAAAACTTGAGCTTGAGGAGGTAAGAGGTAGAGAAGGAATAAAGAAGGCTACCCTAACAATTGCACGGAAAAAAGATAAAGGTTGCAGTTTGCTCTGGACTATCTAATGCAAGAGAGATTATGGAGGAAATCAAATCAGGAAAAGCTGATTTTGATTTTGTAGAAGTTATGGCATGTCCTGGCGGATGTATACTTCGGTGGAGGACAGCCAATAAAATCTGCTAAAACTAGAAATGTCGTGGATGTGTTTAAAAAGCGTGCAAGCTCTTTATATGCAATTGATGAAAAGAGTGAAATAAGAAAATCACATGAAAATCCATATTTGAAGGAAGTATATAAAGAATATTTAGGAAATGCTGGTTCTCATGAGGCGCACAAGTTGTTACATACACATTATACAAGAAGAAGGAAATATGAGATATAGTAAATAAAGAAAAAGAGAAGGTAGGAAAAATAAATGAAGGTTGGTTTTGTTTCATTAGGCTGCAGTAAGAATCTAGTAGTAACAGAAGAGGTAATTGGAATATTTAAAGAGGAAGGATTTGAGATTGTTAATAGTGAAGCAGTAGCCGATATTATTGTTATAAACACTTGTGGTTTTATAGAGAGTGCAAAACAAGAGGCTATTGATTGTATATTTGAGATGGCAGAGTATAAAAAAAAGAAATGCAAGTATTTAGTAGTTATAGGATGTCTTGTCGAAAGGTATAAAGAGGATTTAGAGAAGCTTATTCCTGAGGTTGATTTATTTATATCAATAAAGGAATATGGGGAATTTTGGGATAAGATTAAGAAATTAATTTGCACAGATAATACTATTAAGCGTAATTTAGATTTTAAAAATAGGGTGCTTACAACTGGCGATAATTATGCTTATCTTAAAATTGCAGAAGGATGCAGCAACAATTGTACTTATTGTGCTATTCCATATATTCAAGGTAAATATGTGTCTAGAAAAGAGGAGGATATTTTAGACGAGGCCAAGATATTAGCGAGTAAAGGGATAAAGGAGCTTATAGTTATTGCTCAAGATACTGGAAGATATGGAATTGATATATATTGTGAGCCTAGACTTCCTAAATTATTAAAAGAGTTATGCAAGATAGAAGGGTTTAAATGGATTAGGTTTTTATATACTTACCCTGAGACTATTAATGATGAACTTATTGAAGTTGTAAAAAATGAGGATAAGATTTGTAAATATTTTGATATTCCACTTCAACATATATCAAATACAGTTCTTAAAAGAATGAATAGAAGGAGTGATAAAGCTTCTATCGAAAAATTAATTACTAAACTTCGTGAAGAGATACCTGAAGTTATTTTAAGGACAACCTTTATCGTCGGATTTCCAGGTGAAACAGAAGGTGATTTTAAACAACTATATGAATTTGTAAAAAAAGCAAGATTTGATAAAATGCGGAGTGTTTATGTATTCTAAAGAGGATGGAACGCCAGCCTCAAGGCTTAAAGAGCAGGTTCATCATATGACTAAAAAAAGTAGACATGGAAAAATCATGCAAAAGCAAAAGGAAATTTCTAAGGAAAATCTCGAAAAGAAGATTGGAGATAGTTATGAGGTACTTATAGAGCACCTTAGCTTTGATAAAAAATATTATATAGGACGTACTTATATGGATGTACCTGAAGAGGATGGAATTATTTTTATAAAAAATAATAGATATGTGGAAGTTGGCAGTTTTGTGACTTGCAAAATAATTGGTGTTAGAGATTATGATTTAATTGGAGAGATTTGTGATTAGTGCTCGAATTTATTTTAAGGA
>JAAWCC010000058.1 GCA_022792975.1 Clostridia bacterium
AATATATTCTTAATTATATTATTATATTTACCAAATTTCAATATTTTTACAATAAATTTTATATTCCTTCTATTTCTATCTTGTATTCCTCAAGCCATAAATCAAATTCATATAAATAAGCTATTAATTGTGGTTTTGTCATAAGCTGACCGATACCATGGTAAAATATCATTTTCATCATTTTCGTCTAGCAATTTATTTATTTCATCTATATTAAAAATCTTATACATTTTGCTTTCATGGTTTTCCAATCTTTTCTTAAGTAGCTTACTTACTTCTTCTTTAAATTTTGGATTATGTGTTTTCGGATATGGATTTTTCTTTCTATTTAGAACTTCTTCTGGTATAACTCCTTTAAAGGCTTCTCTTAGTAAATATTTTTCAGTATTATTGTTATATTTATAATCAAAAGGCAAATTCCATAAATACTCAACTAATTTTGTATCCGCAAATGGTACTCTTGCCTCTAAAGTTGCATACATTGTCATTCTATCTTTTCTATCTAGTAAGCATTGCATAAAATGTGTCATATTAATATAGAATAATCTCTTGTCTTTTTTATCCCTATCTTCTTGTGGCAATTCATTTATTGTATTTTGATATTCCTCTTCTACTATTTCCTTCAAGTTTATCTCATTTTGTAAATTCTCATTTAATAAATTTTGTCTGTATTCTAAATTATTTATCCAAGGAAATAATTCTCTATTATTTAATTCCTCTCTATAAAACCATGGATAGCCTCCAAAAAATTCGTCTGCACACTCCCCACTTAAAATTACTTTATAATCCTTTGCAATCTCCTTCGAAAACCAAAGAAGAGAAGCTTCTATATCCGTCATTCCTGGATAATCTCTTGCATATAAGCTTTCTTTCAAATATTTTACAACATCTTCTTGACTAATAGTTTTGTATCTGTGCAACGTATCAAAGGTCTTACTAATTACATCTATGTAATGCTCATCTAATGATACTGTAAAATCTGTTTTCTTAAAGTATTTGTCATTTCCTTCATAATCTATTGAATAAGTAGTAAGTCCATCTTTTTTATTTTTAGCAACAATTGCTGTAATCAAGCTCGAATCTAATCCACCACTTAAAAGAGTTGCTATTGGTACATCTGATACCATCTGTCTTTTAATTGAATCTATTAATAATTCCTTTACTTTATCCTTTGCTTCTTCAAAAGTATCATTACATTCCTTTGTTTCAACATTCCAATATCTCTTAATTGTAATTTCTCCATTTTTAACCCACATATAATGTGCAGCTCTAAGTTCATTTATTCCTGTAAAAATTCCACTTCCAAGCCTTTTTGAAGGACCGAAGTGCAAGAATTTCTCCGAAGAGCCTTTTTACTTAAAATTGGTTTTACAACTTCTGATTTGAGTATTGCTCTAAGCATTGATGCAAATACAAAATTATCCCCTTGTTTTGTATAATACAATGGTTTTATTCCAAATCTATCTCTTGCCAAAAATAAATCTTTTGTCTTTTTGTTATACACACAAAATGCAAATATTCCCTCCATCTTATCTAAAACTTTCTCTTTGTACTCTGCATATCCCTTTAATATTACTTCTGTATCGGAAGTTGTATCAAATGTATAACCCTTCTCCTTTAAATTATTTTTTAACTCCTCTGTATTATAAAGCTCTCCATTATATGTTATTACATATTCCTTATAATACATTGGTTGATTTCCAGTTTCTAAATCAACTATTGCAAGCCTTTTATGACCAAGCATTATATCCTTTTCAAAATGATATCCTGTATTATCCTTACCTCTACAAGCCATAAGCTCCATCATTTCTTTAAACCTATCCTGCCTAGCTATCAAATCCTCACTTGAATTTTGCCACCCACATATAGCACACATATTTTATCTCCTCCAATCTTTTTTATATACTATGCTTATTATTTAATTTTGAGACACAGACAAACAAAGAAAGACAAGGGGAAAGACAAGGGGAAAGACAAGGGGACGGGGCTTTTGTCTTGCACTTTGCATACATTTATTGTAACCTTTTTTTATATTTTTAATATTATATTAATGAAATGGAGGATGTTATGAAAATTTTATTTTTAGGTGGAGATACTAGGTATAAATATATGATGGACGATTTATGTAAAACACATAATGTTTCTCAAATTGGGTTTAATATTTCAAAAGAAAATATCAACACAGAAAACCTTGAAGCTTTAGACTTTTCTATATATGATATTGTCCTATTTCCTATAAGTGGAATTAATGCTGCTTCAGAAATTAAAACTGAAATGGGTAATATTCCTTTATCAGATAAATTGTTTGAAAACTTAAATAACAATACATTATTTTTTACTGGTCTTAAAACAGACAAATTGTTAAAATTAATTCCTAAAAAACAACTTATCAGTTTTTTAGATTTTGAAGAAGTAGAAGATGTTAATAATGAACTCACTATTGAAGGAGCTTTAGCTGATATTAAAGAAAATTATCCTGATAGTGTTTGCGTTATTCGGATATGGTAAGCTTGGCAAGGAATTATATTGGAGACTAACTGATAGTGGAGTTAAGACTTTTATAATTTCAAGGCCAAAAGAACTTATTTACAACGACAAAGTTATAAACTATTATCCCATAAACGACAAAAATATCCTCGAAGTGTTTAAAGTATGTGATATAGTAATTAATACTATTCCATATAATATAATCCCTGAGGAGGCATTTTCAGCTGAATATGTGCCATATATTTTAGATATTGCATCTTTTCCTTATGGAGTAAATCAAGAAATCATAAAAAAATATAAAGATTTGAAAACCTACAAATTATATCTCGGAATTCCGAGTAAATTCGCACCTAAAGAGGCATCTGATATTTTACTAAAGACTTTAAAGAAAGTGATTGATGGAAAATGAAACTAGGAGTAGTAATTACTGCATCTTTTTGTAC
>JAAWCC010000003.1 GCA_022792975.1 Clostridia bacterium
AGAGAAACAGAATTAAAAGAAGAAATCAAAGAAAGAATGATGAAAATTCCTAATATAATGGATGCTTCTGTACCAATAGGAAAAGATGATACAGAAAATGTAGAAAATGAAAAGTTTGGAGAACCAGTTATTCCAAGTTACGAAATACCATATCATGCAGATATAATAGAATCTTTAAATGGGCTTGATAAAGAAAGTGCAGGAAGAACAAGTGGTAATGGATTTTATTATTTATTAGGAAATGTTGCAAGACTTCATGAAGCAATGATTGCATATGCTAGAGATTTCATGATAAATAAAGGATTCACTTATTGCATTCCACCTTTTATGATAAGAAGTGATGTTGTAAATGGAGTTATGAGCTTTGAAGAATTAGAAGCTATGATGTATAAAATCGAAGGAGAAGATCTTTATTTAATTGGTACAAGTGAGCATTCAATGATTGGAAAATTTAAAGGAAAAATATTGGATAGTGAAAAAATGCCATATACAATGACTTCATATTCACCTTGTTTTAGAAAAGAAAAGGGCTCACATGGCATTGAGGAAAGAGGTGTATATAGAATACATCAATTTGAAAAACAAGAAATGATAGTTGTATGCGAGCCAGAAGAAAGCTATATGTGGTATGATAAAATGTGGTCATATACAGTTGAATTATTTAGAAGTTTAAATATCCCAGTGCGTACACTTGAATGTTGTTCAGGTGATTTAGCAGATTTAAAGGCAAAAAGTGTTGACGTTGAGGCATGGAGTCCAAGACAAAAGAAATATTTTGAAGTTGGAAGCTGTTCAAACCTAACAGATGCACAAGCTAGACGCCTTGGTATCAGAATTAAGAAAAAGGGCGAAAAACAAAGTTATTTTGCACATACTCTAAATAATACAGTAGTTGCACCGCCTCGTATGCTAATTGCATTCTTAGAAAATAATTATAATGAAGATGGAAGTGTAGATATACCAGAGGTTTTAAGAGCATATATGGGTGGCATGAAAAAGCTTGAAAGCTAATCGAAAGGAAAGCATATGATAGTAAAAAATCCTAAATTTGAAATATCAGCAGTTAGTAAAAAACAATATCCAAATAAAAACTTGCCAGAGGTTGTGCTTGCAGGAAAATCTAATGTACGGGAAGTCCTCCTTTATTAATACACTTATAAATAGAAAAGCATTAGCTAGAACAAGTAGTGAGCCACGGAAAGACAAGACAGATAAATTTTTATAATATAGACGAGAGCTTCTACTTTGTTGACTTACCTGGATATCGGGTATAGCAAAATGTCAAAAAGGGAGCAAGAGCAAGCTCGGTAAATTCATAGAGGAATACTTATTTTCAAGAAAAAATATTGCTTTGATAATTTTATTAATAGATATTAGACACAAGGTATCTGAGAATGATAAAATGATGTATGAGTACATAAAAAGCACGAACAAACCATATCTGATAATTGCAAATAAAGCAGATAAAATTGCAGTAACAAAAGTAGATGAGGCAGTTCTAGAAATTAGGAAAGAGCTAAATTTAGATAAAAACGAGATATTACTTCCATTTTCAGCAGAAAGAAGGATTTACTCAAGCAAAGTGTGGGAAAATATAAACTTTAGAAAGGAATGAACTAAAGGTGAAACTTGGTGCAGATAATGAAACATTAGCAGAAAATAGAATACTAATTTTATATTTACTATCATTATTAGAGAATCCAATAAATAATGATTCACTTTATAGGCTTGTTTTATCAATACAAGACATGAATTATTTTTATTTCCAACAATTTCTATTAGATTTAGAAGAAAACAAATATATAATGCGTTATGACAAAGAAGAAAGCGAAGTTTATGAAATAACGCAAAATGGTAGAAGTACTTTAGCTTTAACGATAGATATGCTTCCTCGGAATTATAAAAATGAAGGTAGATACAAGATTAAAAGGGGAATTAAAAGAACTTCAAAATGA
Source organism: Clostridia bacterium (assembly GCA_022792975.1). The sequence continues at coordinate 1,956 of JAAWCC010000003.1, forward strand.
ATCGGCGATAAAGGCAGAGTTTATTCCACTTAGTGAGAAGCAGTTTATTGTAAAATGTAAAATTATTGAAAATAATGTGACAATATTTGAAGTACAAACACTTGCAAGCTCTAGAGAGCAAGCCGTTAAAATAGTTAAAAATTGGGAGGAAAACACAAATGAGATTTATCCAAAGGTAATAGAATTATTGAATAAAGAAAAAGAGGAGGAAGAATGAATGCCAGAGAATAAAGAATTTGTAAAAGATATAGCAAGTATTGACGAGGATTTTGCTACTTGGTATACAGATATTGTAAGAAAAGCTGATTTAGCTGATTATACAGACACAAAAGGATGTATTGCAATAAAACCATATGGTTTTGCAATATGGGAAAATATTAGAAACTATGCAGATAAATTATTCAAGGAGACAGGTGTACAGAATGTGTACTTTCCAATGTTAATACCTGAAAGTTTACTTCAAAAGGAAAAAGACCATGTAGAGGGGTTTGCTCCAGAGGTTGCACTTGTCACAGAAGCAGGAGGGGAAAAGTTAGAGGAGAATTTAGTTATAAGGCCAACATCAGAGACAATATTTTCAAATCTTTATTCAAAATGGCTAAAATCATGGAGAGATCTTCCAATGGTATATAACCAATGGTGTAGTGTTTTAAGATGGGAGAAAGAAACAAGACCTTTTCTTCGCTCACGTGAATTTTTATGGCAAGAGGGACATACAATTCATGCAAATAAAGAAGAAGCAATGGAAAGGACTCTGCAAATGCTTGATATCTATGCAAAAATTGTAGAGGATTTACTTGCGATTCCAGTACTTAAAGGAAGAAAAACAGAAAAGGAGAAATTTTCAGGAGCAGAGGAGACATACACAATAGAAACTCTTACAAGAGATGGTAGAGCACTTCAATCAGGTACTTCACATTACTTTGGACAGAATTTCACAAAACCTTATGAAGTTAAATTTCAAAATAGAGAAGGCAAAGAAGAATATGCGTATCAAACCTCGTGGGGAATTAGTACAAGGTTAATGGGAGCATTAATAATGGCACATGGAGATGAAAGAGGGTTAAAGCTTCCGCCAAATGTTGCGCCAATTCAAGTTAGAATTATACCAATAGCTCAGCATAAAGCAGGAGTACTTGAAAAGGCACAAGAGTTGAAAGAAGCCTTAAAAAATAAATTCAGAATAGAAGTAGATGGAAGGGAGCAAGCTACACCAGGATTTAAGTTCAATGAATGTGAGCTTAAGGGAATCCCTATTAGAATAGAAATAGGACCAAGAGATATAGAAAATGGAAAATGTATAATAGTTAGAAGAGATACTTTAGATAAAAAGGAAGTAGAGCTAAATAATTTAGAAGATGAAATAGAAAAAACTTTAGATGATATACAAAATAATATGTACAAACTTTGTGAAAATAGATTAAAAGAAAAGACGACAGCTGCAACCACATTAGAGGAATTTACTAGCAAAATGAATGAAGAACAACGATATATTAAGGCAATGTGGTGTGGGGCTGCTGAGTGTGAAGACAAGATAAAGGAGCTAACAGGAGCACATTCAAGATGTATACCTTTTGAGCAAGAGCATTTATCAGATAAGTGCGTATGTTGTGGAAAAGTAGCAAAACATATGGTAATGTGGGGAAGACAATATTAGTACATAAATAAAGAAAGGAAACTAAAGTAAGAATGGAAATAATAGATGGAAAAACACTTGCAAAAAATGTCAGAGAGAATTTAAAGGAGGAGGTAGACTTATTAAAAAAGCAAGGCATTGAACCTAAATTTGCTGTAATACTTGTTGGAGAAGATAAAGCCTCGCTTACATATGTAAAGAGTAAGAATAAAGCTTGCCGAGAGCTTGGAATTGAGTATGAAGAAATATTACTTAATGAAGATACTCAAATGAACGAGCTGCTAGAGATAATAGATAATCTAAACGAAAGAAAAGATATTTCAGGAATACTACTTCAAAGTCCAATACCTGCTCATTTAGATATAAATGAAGCATTTAAAAGGATATCGCCTAATAAAGATGTTGATGGCTTCAATCCATATAATGTACGGAAAGCTTTGTTTAAATCAAGATACTTTTGTTTCCTGCACCCCATATGGAATAATGAAAATATTTGATGCATATAATATATCTCTTGATGGAAAAAATGCAGTTGTAATACGGAAGAAGTAATATAGTTGGTAAGCCAATGGCTTTAAGTATGCTAAATAAAAATGCAACAGTTACAATTTGCCATTCTAAAACAAAAAATTTAAAAGAAATTACAAAAGAAGCAGATATAATTATTGCAGCAATTGGAAAACAACATTTTGTAACAAGTGATATGGTAAAAGAGCGGAGCAGTTATAATTGATGTAGGGATTAATAGAACAGAAGATGGAATTTTTGGTGATGTGGATTTCAAAAATGTAAAACAAAAAGCATCGTTCATAACACCAGTTCCTGGTGGGGTTGGACCCATGACTGTTGCAATGCTTATGACTAATATTGTTAGAGCAGCTAAGAAACAAGCAGATTTAAATTAATTTTTTAGATATATAATTCGGGTTTGGAGAGATTTCATGTACTTTTGTATATGGAGTCTCTTAATTGTTTTAATAAAGAAAATTTAGTGAGAGGAAGTATGAAAATGAAAAGTATTAGAAAAGGAGAGAAAAATTATCCAAAACAATTATTAGAAATATCAGACCCACCAGAGATAATATATGTTTTAGGAGATGAGACTATATTGAAAAATTTTGGTATAGGAATTGTAGGGACGAGAAATTCAAGCCAATATGGAGAGGAGATAACGAGGGCTTTGGCATATGGACTAGCAAAGGAAGGTGTAAATATAATAAGTGGGCTTGCAAAAGGAATAGATACAGCAGCTCATGCAGGAGCGTTACTCGCAAAAGGAAGAACAATTGCAGTACTTGGAGGTGGATTTGGCAATATATATCCAAGAGAAAATATTGAGCTAATTAGAAACATAATAAATAAAGGAGGAGCGGTAATAACAGAATATGAAATAAACGAAAAAACGTTGCCTCAAAATTTCCCAAAAAGAAATAGGATAATAAGTGGGTTAAGCTCGGGAATAATTGTAACCGAAGCTAAAGAAAGAAGCGGAAGTCTTATTACAGCAGATTTTGCATTAGACCAAGGAAGAGAAGTGTTTGCAGTTCCGCGGTAATGTACTTTCAAGAAATTCAAAAGGTACAAATAATCTAATAAAACAAGGCGCAAAACTTGTAGAAAATATATTTGACGTACTTGAGGAGTATATGTAAAGCTTGCCCTTTTGTAAAATGCTTGACAAATATTTAAAGGTAGTGTATAATCAAATACAGTGTGTATCATACTTATAGTATGGTAAGGATGAGATTTTAAGCAAACAAATGCTGTGTTTGCAAATAAAAATTTGTTGAACGGAAAACTAAATATAAGGTAAGCGATATGCAACATAGAGCAAATGAAAAGCTCTATATTTTGTCGTGATTTAGAGTTTCTGAGTAAAATGGAAAGGAACGTGAAAGAGAAATGGCAGAAGCAAAAGAAAACCAGGGAAATGCAGTACCTGAAATAAAAAAAGAAAGAAAGAGACGAGATGTACAAACAAAGCCAAGAGAAAAAAGAGTACATCATGAACAAAAGAAGGAAGCAGAAAAACATACAAGCAATATCTTACAAAATATAGAAAATAATAAAGTTCAAGTAAAAACAAAAAGGACAAATTCACAAAAGCGACAAAAAGAAAATACAAGAAAAGAAGAAGCTATGTCAGAAAAAGAAGAAGTAAAACAAGCAGAAAAGAATATGAAGACTCAAAGAAGAACAAGAAGAAATTCTAAGAAAGCACAAGAGGTTAGAATAAAAAAATCTCCTCTTAAAATAATTCCTCTAGGTGGACTTCTAGAGATAGGGAAAAATATTACAGTTTTCGAATATGAAGACGAAATAGTAATTGTAGACTGTGGATTAGCATTTCCAACAGAGGATATGCTAGGAGTAGACTTAGTTGTTGCTGATACAACATATCTAGAGAAAAATAGAGATAAAATTAAGGGATTAGTCATTACACATGGACATGAAGACCATATAGGTGGTATACCATATCTTTTAAGACAAGTTAATGTACCAATTTATGCAACAAGATTTACACTAGGTCTTCTTAGAAACAAGCTAGACGAGCATAGATTGCTAAAAAGTACAAAAATGCATGAAATAGCACAAGGAGAGACTGTTAATTTTGGAAAGATAAAGGTTGAGTTTATCAGAACTTCACATAGTATTCCAGATGCAGTTGGATTTGCCATATATACACCAATCGGAACAGTAGTGCATACAGGAGACTTCAAAATTGACTATACACCAATTGATGGGCAAAAGATAAACTTTGGAAGACTAGCAGAAATTGGAGAAAATGGCGTAATGTTACTTATGTCTGATAGTACTAATGCAGAAAGAAAAGGATTTACAAGATCAGAAAGCACAATAGGAGAAGTTCTTGATGATCTTTATGCTCACTGCAATAAGAGAATTGTTGTTGCAACTTTTGCATCAAATGTGCATAGAGTACAACAAATAATAAATTCCTCAGTAAAATATGGAAGAAAAGTTGCAATATGTGGTAGAAGTATGGTAAAAATGATAGAAACCGCTGTAGAATTAGGATATATGGATATTCCTAAAAATACAATAATAGATATAGAAATGATAAAAAGTTATCCAGACGAATGCTTGACAATAATTACAACAGGTAGTCAGGGAGAGCCAATGTCAGCGCTTACAAGAATGGCAGCAGGGGAGCACAAAAAAGTAGAAATTACACCAAATGATTTAGTTATAATATCTGCAAACCCAATACCAGGAAATGAAAAATTTGTTTCAAAAGTAATAGATGACTTAATGCAAATAGGTGCAGAAGTAGTTTACAGTTCGCTTGCAGATATTCACGTATCAGGACATGGATGTCAAGAAGAGCAAAAACTCATGCTATCACTCATAAAACCAAAATATTTCATGCCAGTACATGGAGAATACAGACAACTAATTGCACATGCTGAAACAGCCGAAAAAATAGGAATCCCGCATGAAAATATCTTTATAATGAAAAATGGTAGAGTACTTGAAATAGGAGAAAATGAAGCAAGGGTGACAGGAAGTGTACCAGCACGGTAAAGTAATGGTGGATGGACTCGGAATTGGAGATGTCGGAAGTATTGTATTAAAAGATAGACAACATTTATCACAAGATGGACTAATAATAGTAGTTCTTGCAATGGATAAGTCAACAGGACAAATTGTATCAGGACCAGATATAATTTCAAGAGGTTTTGTATATATAAGAGAATCTGAAAATTTAATGGAAGACATGAAGCAGGCTATTAGACATAAATTAACAGCATTAGAAGAGGCTCATATAACAGATTGGGCAATTATAAAACTAGCAGTAAAGGATACATTAAGAGATATTCTTATGCAAAAAAATAGACGTAATCCTATGGTGCTGCCAATAATTTTAGAGGTATAGTAAAAACGTTAAAATACCAAGCTTTTTCTGGCTTGGTATTTTGAATTTGTTGATAATTTGCTTATAGTTTAAAGAGTTTTAGCATATTTAAATAGGTTTTTCAGAAGTATGCTTCAAAATAATTTAAAACAAAATAAAAGACTTGCGAGACTTGCTTTATTTAGTTTTTTGTTATATAATACCCATAATTATGGAGGTATAATTTATGGATTACAAAGATTTAGCTAATATAATATTCCCTAATGTTAAAGATAGAGAATATTTTGAAGAAAAATATCCTGAGAGAAATCTAAAAGAGGGCGCAATGGTTGTTAGATTTGCACCTAGTCCAACAGGTTTTGTACATATTGGTGGAATTTATACAAGTGTTTTATGCTCAAAACTTGCTAAACAAACAGATGGTGTATTTATTCTAAGAGTTGAGGATACAGATCAAAAAAGAGAAGTTGAAAACGGAGTAAATCGGAATTATAGAGGCTTTAAAGAAGTTTGACTTAGAGCCAGACGAAGGGATGATTGACGAGGAAACTTCAAATGGTGAATATGGTCCATATAAACAAAGTCAAAGGAAAGAGATATATCAAGCATTTGCTAAGAGATTAATTGAAGAAAAAAAAGCATATCCTTGTTTTTGCAAAGCAGAAAATTTAGATGAAATGAGAAAAAAACAGGAGTCTGCAAAGTTAAGACCTGGATATTATGGAGAATGGGCGACTTGTAGAAAGCTTGGGCTAGACGAAATTGAAAAAAGGATAAAAAATGGAGAGGAATATATAATAAGATTTAAGTCGCCAGGAAATCCAGAGAAAAAGCTCAAACATCACGATGTAATAAAAGGGAACATAGATTTTCCTGAAAATGATCAGGATATAGTAATAATAAAATCTGACGGTTTACCAACCTACCACTTTGCACATGCTGTTGATGATTATTTAATGAGAACAACACACGTAATTCGTGGAGACGAATGGCTTTCTTCACTTCCAGTACATATACAATTATTCCAAGCAATCGGAGTTAAAGCACCAAAATATGCACATATCGCGCCAATCATGAAAGAAGAAAACGGAGCGAAAAGGAAGTTAAGTAAGAGAAAAGATCCAGAAGCGGCAGTAGAATTTTATGCAAAAGAGGGAATTCCTTCAGCTGCTGCAAAAGAGTATTTATTGAATATAGCAAATTCAAATTTTGAGCAATGGAGAAAACAAAATAAAACTGTAAGTATAAACGAATTTAAGCTAGAGCTAAATAAAATGAGTGTAAGTGGTGCTTTATTTGATATGGTAAAGCTTCTAGATATATCAAAAACAGTAATTTCTAAATATTCTAAAGAAGATGTATACAATGAAGCATATATTTGGGCAGCTATATATGACCCAGATTTAAAGGAATTACTTGAAGATAATAAGGACTATGCATTAAAAGTTTTTGGCATTGAGAGAGGTAATGAGAAGCCTAGAAAGGACATTGCAAAATGGTCAGACATTAAAGAGAATATAGAATATATGTATGACTCCAGATTTTTAAATGGAGATGTAAAATACGAATATCAAAATATAAAAGACCAAAGCGAAATAAACAAGCTTTTAAAAGTATATCTTGATAAATATTTTGACTTATCAGATGATAAGCAAATTTGGTTCAATAAAATGAAGGATTTAGCAGAAGAATTCGGATACGCAAGAGAGGTTAAAGAATATAAGCAGAATCCAGAGAGCTATAAGGGACATGTTGGAGACATTAGTACAGTGATAAGAATTGCACTAACCCGGAAGAACAAATACACCAGATATGTATGAAATAATGCAAGTACTTGGAAAATCAAGTGTAGAAACGAGATTAAAAAAGGCAATAAAGGAGTAATTTATTGAGAAATATAAAAATTACCATAGAATATGAAGGAAGAGGCTTTGGTGGCTGGCAGAAGCAACCAAATAAAGCTAATATACAAGGAGAAATAGAAAACGTAATAAAATTAATTACAAAAGAGGAGGTCGAATTAAACGCTTCTCGGAAGAACAGATAGCCGGAGTGCATGCACTCCGGTCAAGTTGCAAATTTCAAAACAGAGTGTACACTTGAACTTAAAAAGCTGCAAAAAGCACTTAACGCCAACCTCAAAAATTCTATTGTAATAAAAGAAATAGAAGAAGTTCCAGAGGAATTTCATGCAAGATATAATGCTAAAGAAAAAACATATAGATATATCATAAATAACTCTGAATGTGGAAGTGCAATATATCGAGCATTAGAATATCATATACCGCAAAAATTAGATATAGAAAAAATGAAAGAGGCTACAAAATATTTTGAAGGAACGCATGATTTTAAAGGCTTTAAAGCAAGTGGAACAAGTAACAAAAGTAGTGTAAGAACTATATATAAGGCTAATATAAAAAAGGAAGAAGAAAGAATTATAATAGAACTTACAGGAAATCGGTTTCTTATATAATATGGTTAGAATAATATCTGGAACTTTAGTTGATGTCGGACTTCGGTAAGATTAACCCAAAAGAATTACCAGATATAATAAATTCAAAAGATAGACAAAGGGCAGGGAAAACACTTCCTGCACATGGATTATATTTAGTAGAAGTAAAATATTAATAATCACAAAATTAGTAAATTTCTCATATGATATACAAAATAGGTAAATTATAAGCAGGAGGATACATATGGGAAATTTATTATTATTAGTTTTCGCACTTCCAGTAGCAACAATAATTATAGCAAGTGTGCTAGAAACACTCATAAAAAGTCCAATATCAGTTGCAGCGCTTGCGTTTGCGATATATCTTATAGTAACATTTGCAGTATTTGATGCTAGCTTCTTAGTTTATGCAATAGTATATACAATACTTGCATTTATAGCCGCTGTTATAACTAGAGCAATATTGAATTTTATAAATGACGATGATGACGACGATAATATATGCAATTTGATAAATAATAACAGCCTTGACAATGGTAATGTAGCATCTTCGAATTGTGGATGTGGATGCAATAATCGATATTATAATAGGTATTATAGATAAGAAGTATGACCATAAAAGAGTAGCAATATTTTAAAACTTAAAATATTGCTACTCTTTTGTTACTCTATAATCATAATTAAAAACAAAACCTAGCTAAATATCAAAATTCAAAAAAGTACAGTTAGTCAAAATAAAATAAGTATATAAAGCGGCAAATGTCCCTTGTAAGATTTTTGCTATTATATAGGGCTTGATTGATATATCAGACAAAGAAGTTATACTCAGCACTTGAAGCAATATTGAAATGCCACCAAAACCTAATAAAAAAGCACAAATAATAATATTTAATGATATTGCCTTAAAAGGAATTTTAGCAATTAGAGAAACTCCATTTGTCAACTCTACTATTCCAGAAAAAAAGCCTGTTACAAATGATGCTGGTACACCTAAAGTATCTAATAACGGTGCTGTGGCTACTGTAATAATTTCAAATACTTTAGTATTATTTAAGATAGAAATTATTACACTAAATAGCATTACAAATCCACCTATCATAACAATTGTATTTATCGAACTCATTATACTACTTTGCAGAATTGAACCAAGATTTCCGAATGTAGGTGATACTTTTGGTGCCTGTTTAGACTTTAATCTACCATAAGCAACTTTTGCACTTTTTTCTTTAAACCTCCAAAATCTAAATAAAAATCCAACAGTTAAACAAGATAAAAGATGAGTCAAAAAAAGTACAAGTCCAATTGTAGTATTACCAAAAAGAGATATTCCTACTGTTCCAATTATAAATAGTGGACCAGAATTGTTTGTAAAGGTTATTAGACGCTCTGCTTCTTCCTTTGTACAAATTCCATTTTTCCTAAAATTTGCTACAATTTTTGCACCCACAGGATAGCCACTAATTATTCCCATTATAAAGGGGAAGGCACCCTCTCCAGGAACATTAAAAATAGGTCTCATTATCTTATTTAATTTTTTACCAAGATAATCTATTATATCTGTGAAGGATAGTAATTCGCATGCAATAAAAAAGGGTAAAAGAGCTGGGACAACAGAGGTTACCCAAAGACTTAGTCCGAGCCTTTGCCGCAGTCAGATTATCTCTTGAAAATACAATTAATCCTAGTGCAAATAATACAAATATTATGGATAAGGCATATTTTCTAAGATGTATGAAAATAAAATTAATTCTAAAATTTCGTTTTATCATAATAATATTATATGAGAATGTCCTCAAATATAGAAGTATTTTTTATAAATTTCACAATACTAACCTATTTATACTCGAAATAGAGTGCTTACAAATAGTATTATTTATTTAATGAATTTTGTATAATATTTGATAATTAGAATTCTGCAGTAGGAGGTGAATACATGAGTGCAACCAGCAGATTATATCTAATTAATAATAAAACGATAAAAAAGACTATAAACATCGAAGATGAATTATACAAAAGATTAATGAAATATGTTCAAAAAAACTATGATGCGACTTTTAGTGATATTGTCAATGTTTGTATAGAGGATTACATAGATAAGAATAAGCCAAGCTTTTATGAAAAGCCTAAGCATGAGACTGTAACATATAGAAGTATTATGATAAGAAAAGAAAACTTAGCAAATTTAAAGCAAATGTATAAAAAGACAGGCATTTCTGTTACAAGATTATTAAATGGTGCAGTAAAAGAGTTTTTAGAAGAGCATGATAAATAAAAGATAAGTTTAAAAATTTTAAAATACTTACCTTTATTCTGTGAACAATTAGTATTTACTAATTAGTTATTGTTAATATATTATTTAAGTTCATTTATTTTCATTCCATATTGAATTCCCAAATATTAAGCTAAACAATTTTGATAATTTATAATATCTGTATTGATTTTAATATATTTCTGGAACATTTCAAGCTCTGGACTATTTAAAATAGAAGTAAGCTCCATATTTAAATCTAATATTTTATCATCAATTTCCATATAATGATCGTTTGAAAATAAAATTGGTAAATTTTCCTCCATCTTTTCAGCCACTATTGAAATATCTGCTTCGTCGAATAATTCATTATGAAAAGGTAAAATTTGATTATTTTGTTCCATATGAACCTCCTATAATATTATTAGATAATAAGTTAATTATATAATAAATTATATAATATACTACTGCATTGACACGAGGTATATACCACTGAATTACGAGGTATATACCACTTGAATACAAGGTACATACAACCAGTTTACGCATGGGTACATTCGATACTCTGGGGTTATATGGGTTAAGATAATAAGGTATAATATACGTAAAGAGGTTAGAATGAACTAATGGAGGTAACCTATGAGTAGTCCAAGTAGATTATATAGAAAGCAAAATTATACTATCCAAAAGAGTATAAATTTAGAAGATAAATTATATACAAAATTGAAATATATAGCAGAGACTGAATACGATGCGACTATTAGTGAGGTTATCAATGTGTGTATAGAAAACTTATTAGCGAAAAAAATAATAAAATATTATCCAAAACCTGAAGGAGAAATTATAATTTATAGAAGTATTATGATTAGAAAGGAAAATGAGGAAGCCTTGAGAGGAGTAAATCTTGAAAAAGGAATCTCTGTTACCAGATTAATTAATACAGCAATAAAAGAATTTATAGAAGAACATGAAAAAGAAGTAAAAGATACAAAGAGCGCATAAGCTCTTTCTTTTTTTTGCATAAAATGAACAAGCCTTGAATATTTATTAAAAAACAAAAGTAAAGGAGTGTGCAAGATACAAATGGAGCATTTAATATCTAAAGAGGAACTTAGGAGGAAGTTTAAAAGCGACTTTGAAAAAGGTTTAAAGCAAGGCGAAGCGGAAGCAAGGCTTGAAACTTTTGGAAAGAACATACTGACACGTGAGAAAAAACAAAATATTATCATAAAATTTATTAAACAATTTAATGACTTTATGATAATTATTCTACTTGGAGCAGCTACTATTTCAGCTATCATGGCAAAAGTAGATGGTACAGGAGATTATATTGAATCTATTATAATTATTGCCATAGTTGTATTTAATGCAATAATGGGACTAGTTCAAGAAAACAAGGCAGAAAAATCACTCGAAGCCTTGAAGAAGATGTCAACACCTATTGCAAAGGTAATAAGAGATGGAGAACAAAGAAGCATAGACAGCGAGGAAATTGTGCCAGGTGATATTGTTATACTTGAAGCCGGAAATTATGTGCCAGCTGATTGTAGATTACTCGAGAGCTTTAGTCTAAAAATAGACGAAGCATCACTTACAGGAGAAACAGTACCTGTTTTAAAAGATGAAAATGCAGTTTTAAATCAAGAAGTAAATGATGCAGATATAATAAATATGGCATTTGCAACAACAATGATTACAAATGGACATGCAAAAGCAATAGTTACTAAAACTGGCATGGAAACTAAAGTAGGAGCAATAGCAAAAGCAATCGCAGAGGATGAAGCACCACAAACTCCAATTCAAAAGAAACTAGAGGAGGTGCGGAAAAAGTCTTGGAGCAGTTTGCTTAGTTATATGCGGACTTATATTTTTCATTGGAATATTTAAACATATTTCTGTAAAAGAAATGTTTATGACATCAATTGGACTTGCAGTTGCAGCTATACCAGAAGGACTGCCTGCAATTGTTACAATAATGCTTTCAATTGGAGTTACCAAAATGGCGAAAAAAAATGCTATAATAAGAAAACTTGCAGCAGTTGAGACACTTGGAAGTAGTAGTGTGATATGCTCAGATAAGACAGGAACCTTGACACAAAACAAAATGCAGGTTTTAGAGACTTATGGAGATACCGAATTTGTTTTAGAACTTGGTACAATGTGTACAGACAGTACTGTTACTAATACAGGAGAGGTTACAGGTGATCCAACAGAAAATGCAATAGTTTATAAAGCAATGGAATGTGGTATAAATAAAGAAAATCTATATAAAGCTATGGAGAGAATCTCTGAGATACCATTTGATTCAGAAAGAAAGCTCATGACCACAATTCATAAGCTTCGGAAATAAATATAGAATTATTACCAAAGGTGCAGTTGATGTCCTTTTGAATAAATGTGAAAAAATTTATAAAAATGGAGAAATAAGAAAGTTAGAAGCACAAGATAAAGAAATTATACTAAATAGAAACTCTAATATGGCAGATAAAGCCCTAAGAGTACTTGCAGTATCATATCTGGATACAGAAGAATTACCCAAAACCTTGGATGCTGAAAACTTAGAACAAAAACTTATTTTTGCACGGATTAATACGGAATGATAGACCCACCAAGAGAAGGTGTGAAAAAGGCGATAACTACTTGCAAAAATGCCGGTATAAAGACAGTTATGATAACAGGAGACCATATACAAACTGCAAAGGCAATAGCAAAAGAGCTACGGTATATTAACCCATAATTCACTTGCAGTTACTGGAAATGAGTTAGATAAAATACCACAAAACCTTTTAGAAAAAGATATTATGAAATATAGTGTATTTGCTAGAGTTTCACCAGAACATAAGGTGAGAATAGTAAAAGCCTTCCGTTCTACTCGGTAGAGTAGTTGCAATGACAGGAGACCGGTGTAAATGATGCACCTGCTCTTAAAAATGCAGATATTGGTATATCTATGGGGTTAAATCGGAACTGATGTCGCAAAAAATGCATCAGATATGATACTTACAGACGATAATTTTGTTACTATTGTTGAGGCCGTGAAGCATGGCAGAGGAATATATGAAAATATAAGAAAGGCCATACATTTCCTTATAGCAACTAACATTGGAGAAATTGTCACAATATTTATTGGACTTTTGCTAGGTATGAATTCACCCTTACTTGCTATACAACTTTTATGGATTAATTTAGTTACAGACTCATTCCCAGCGATAGCGCTTGGGCTTGAACCTGAGGATAAAGATATTATGAATAGAAAACCTAAGGATGCAAGAAAAGGAATCTTTGCTGATGGATTATGGGGAAAAATTATTGTTGAAGGTACAATGCTTGGAATACTTACTCTTTTAGTGTTTAGCTTTGGAAGTAAATATTATAATTTAGATGTCGCAAGAACTATGGCATTTGTTACTCTAGGACTAATAGAGATGGTGCATAGCTTTAATATTAGGAGTGATGAATCTATATTTAAGTGTGGATTATTTAAAAATAAATATTTGTGCTTAGCATTTATTTTAGGACTAATAATGCAAGTTGGAATAGTAGTACTTCCAAGTGTAAGAGGAATATTTAGTTTGGTTGCACTTAATGGAGTGCAGTGGTTATTTATTGCAGGAGTATCTCTTGTACCAGTAGTAGTTATGGAATTACAAAAGAAACTAAATGAACTAGTTTTTGGAAAGCCAGTATATGATTACAAAGAGGTAAGAGAATAGAAAAAATTATAAAATTTAAATTTATTAGCTTTGATAAGCTCTGATAAAGTGTAGAGTTATAAGAGACGTTAAGCTTGTGATTTTTATTTAGTCCTTTAATAGAAGATTTTCTCTTGATTTCTTTTTTTAGGTATAGTAAAATATTTAATGAAAATTAAAATAACAAATGAGCTAAATCTAAAGTAGTAAATATGGGAGGAAGCATGCAAGATAATACTAATGATATACAAAGTAAATTAGAATTTTTAGGATTAGATTTAAATAATGTACCGAGGATTTTATTAGAGAATATAGGGGCTGAAATAAGACCAGCTAGAAATTATGAAGAAAAGAAGTATAAGGTATATAAGTATGTACCAATAAGTAAGGTTAAAATTTTGCTTACTAGGGCGAATAGAATGAATACTCTTCAAGAGAAAAGTAAGATGGCGTCTCCACTCCATACTTATCTTATGCCAGAAGGTGAAGAAGGGATACTCAAACATACAATATTTTTGAAGCTGATACAGGATTTGAAAATCACTGAAGTAAAGGAATTAGAAGCAGAGCAGAAAAGATTGGAAAAGGATATTCCTTTTAAAGTGAAATATAAAGAAAACTATTTATGGCAAATATATTACTCAGAGTATACAAAGACATATTATATGTTAGCACCAATAGAGGATTTGGATTGCTCTTGCCTATTCTATTTAATAAAAGAACAAATTAAATATGAAAAAACAGGAAAAGATAAAAATATATTTGTACCAATAAGTTACTTAGACTATTCAAAAAGGTATTTCACAAAGTCACAAGTAGCAGATATAGAAAAATATATTTGGCAATTCACAAAAGAATGGCCACTAGTATATGAGGTATATGACAAAAGTGAAAACATGAGCTTCCAAATTGTTGGAAATACAAAAGTTTATGAAGGAGTAAATAGTGTTTACAAAATCATTTTAAATAATGATGAAGAAGCAATTAGGTTTTATAGATTAATAAAGGCATTATTTATACTTGAAACAGAATTTCCAAATAGATATAAATTCGAAGTAAGAATTGCAGACAATGGAGGTTTAGAATTTTTATATACAGAGAATCAAATATCAAAAACAATAGATTATGACAGCTTAAGCAAATTTATTAGAGAGGAATTCTTAAAAACTAGAGTTGCATCAGAAGAACAGAATGAAGAAATACTAGAATTATATGAAAGGTTAGAAAGTACAAAACAGGAAGAACAGGATAAACAAGAAGAATATCAAATGAGACAAAAGCAAGTAACAATGTACTTAGAATGCAAAAAAAGTTTTTTTGGAAAGATAAGGTATTTCTTTAAAGGAAAACGTAAGGTAAAACCTAAAGAAAACGAAATAATGCAAGTTAAAAGAAAAAAAGAAAAAGCAAATAAAGAAGACTTAATTTATGACACTAAAGAATATTATACAATAGACGATTTAATTAATATTACTAAAGTTCTAGAAAGAACTAATACTCAAATACGAAATACAAAAGCAGACATAAAAGCATTAGAGGAGGCAATAGAAAGATTAAGCAAAAAAATAGAAAATGCTAAAAGCTATTTAAATGAGATAGAGGAGCATAAAAAGAGTATATTTGAATTTTGGAAATTTGTAAATAAAGACGAAGCTCTTGGCCTAAACGAGCCTGAGGTTAAGGAGGAAGCACAAAGACAAATAGAAAAGACCTTTAATTATGAAGAGGATATGGAGGAGCTCGGCAAGAAGATAGATAAACAAAATAGAAGACATCTTTCTAAAGAAGAATGTGACAGCCTGTATATTGCAAATACTAATGTATTGGAGGATATAAATGCTCTTAAATACGAAAAAAAGGACAATTTTAAGGAAAGATTAAAAGAAATTAAAAAAGAGGCATTAGAGCAAGAAGTATTATTTGCTTCAGAAGAATTTGATATATTTGGTGGAATGACAGAAGACAAAACCAAAATAAGCATGCTTGGAAATACAAAACATAGAGAAATAAAAAAGAGTAAATTTAGAATACTTGAAATAACAAAAAATACAGACAATGAGCAATATATAGAGGCATTAAAAGGCGTTACAAGTAGCTTAGATAGCGCACTAGAAAAAATAAAGCTTGGTGCAAAACTCAATGCATATATTGCGAGTACAGGTATATTAAATAACCAAAAATATAGCATTTTATATATAAATCCACAAAATGCATTAAATACATTAAAAGATGTAGACAAAATAAATCTCTATAACATAAAGTTAAATGAAAACACAAAAGCGATTGCTTTAACTAATATAGTTTATTATGAAAATATTAATAAAACTTTACCAGATGGAATGGATATGTCAGATAAAATATTGGTAGATATGAGTAAATTGAAATTAGAGCCCAAAAAACAAAAGTTATTTAGAATAAATCAGGAAATAAATGATATAGAAGTTCAAACTAAAATAGTTTGTGTATATGAGTATGAGGTATTGGAGGAATAATGAAAAGAAATTTGATTATTGTGCTTGCATTTTCTGTGATTTTAGGTGCTGTAATTTTAGTACTAAGCATAGTTAAAGACAAAGAAAATTTAGAAAATATACAAAGACAATTAGATAATGTGGAGCTCCAAAAGGCTGAGGTTTTAGAATATATAGTCTATGGAACACATTTAAATTTGAAGGGTGCAATAATTAAAGAGGCAGAGGAGATAAAGGATGTAAATCTAGTGTTAGCAGGAGAAGATGGTAAAAAGCAGGTATTAGATTTAGATTATAAGCAGGAGGACAATAAAATAGAATTTTGGACATCAGATGTTTTAAATGAGGGGATAGATTTAGAATGTCTTGAAACAAATAATTATATTGTATTACTAGAATTTAATGGAAAAGGAAGTTCAAAAAGTAAACTTTATTTATTAGAGAATAAAACAGATTATTCAGATATTAGATATTATACACTAACTAAAGATAAGAAAAATAAAAAAATAGATATACAATTTGTTAATGGATATATGGATATAAATGTAGTAAAATCTAGACTTCCAAAAGAAGTATATGATATTGTAATAGATCCAGGACATGGTGGCTCAGATAAAGGGGCAAAGGGAAGCGGATATGATGAAGCAGATTTAAATTTAGAATATGGTAAAAAAGTAAAAAGCGAATTAGAGAAATTAGGACTAAAGGTAAAAATAACAAGAGACGGAACAGAAGCTGAGGAGAGCTTTGGGAGGAATACAGTTTATGCAGAAAATGGAAGAATAAATGTAGTTCGGAAATTCAAAGGCAAAATATGTATTTTCAATTCATTTAAATAGTATAACAGATGCAAATACTTTAAGTGGTGTTGAAATCTATGCTCCACCTAAAGTTGAATTAACATTTGCAAAGGCTTTTGCTGATAATATAGTGAGATATGCTGGTACAACATATTCAGACTTACAAGTAATATACAAGAAGCTTGAACGGTGTTTATGTAAGAACTTTTAGAGACTGGGAGATAGAGGAGTCAATAGAAGAAGCAAACGAGGCGGGACATGAGCCATATGAAATAACTAATGATACTCCATATTTATATATGATAAGAGAAACAGGAGGAATTGCAACAAAGGCATATGTAGACGGTAGAAATAAAGAATATGGCAAAAATAAATATTATAATTCAAATATAGGAGTAGAAGCATATTTGCTCGAGCTTCGGATATATAAATAATGAAAAAAACCTCGAGCAATTATTAGAGAGACAAGAAGACTATGTAAAAGCAATAGTAGAGACGATAAAAAAACAAGTTATGTAAAAGTTGCATATATGTTAAAATTGTGGTATAATTAAAGAGAAATACAGCCCTAGAGGCTAGAAATTTGGAGGTATAAACAATGTTCAGAGGTATTCTGAAAATCCGGCAATCCATCATAGCTTGCATCGGCATTATACTCCTTGGCTTAATCTGTATGAGCATTACCGGTCCTGTTCTGTCTGGTGCTCTCAAGTATTGGGGAATAAACCAGAGCATAGAGGAGAACAGAGCACTTGGTGACAAGCTGACACAATATGGGCGTAGACGTGACGATGTAGATGCCTATATCAAGGAGCTAGAGCAAAAGCGCCAAGAGCTTGCAGACAGTAACGCAATTGTTGCGTGGTGCTGGAGTAACAACAGTACAGATTTTGCACTAGGAGTCAGAAACTACATTCTGGTTGGAATATTCTGCATTTTTATTATGGGAGGCGTCATGTGTGTTTATAGCGTATGGAGAATAGGAAATCTGCTCAAGGCAAAAATAACCAACAAGAACGCGACTTTACGAGCAGTATCTGAGGACAATCACGTTTCT
The DNA here is from genome assembly GCA_022792975.1 of Clostridia bacterium. The sequence goes on from JAAWCC010000003.1 coordinate 20,186, forward strand.
CCCAGTGATGAATTCATTGAAGAAATGCGAAGAATTCGGTCAGAAGGTTCAATTACCGAAGAGCAACTTGCTGATGCAGACAGACTAATTTCTGCACTTGAGTATGATCTGATTTAACGGACTGGAGCCCTAGAAGCCACCTATGTCACATTTTGTGAAAAGGTGGCCTCTAGGGTTTTTATATAAAAATATGAAAATTAGACAATTTATAGTAAAACTATTGACACTAAAGGTATTTACCCTTATAATAAGAATTAAGGATGTATGCAGGAGGCAGTAAATGAAAGAGGCTACGCAGTTTTTTGAGTTCGATAGTGATTTTAATTCAAAAACAGATGAAGAGCTTATTGCAAGTGTCAAAGCAAATAATAGAGAAGCTCTCAATTTTCTATTAGACAAATATAAGGAACTTGTTTATATGAAGTCAAGCAAGTACTTTATTATTGGTGCAGAAAAAGAAGACATATATCAGGAGGGAATGATAGGCTTATATAAAGCTATATTAAGCTATAAAGAGGAAAAACACAATTCTTTTAGAACATTTGCTAATATGTGTATTGAAAGACAACTTATAACAGCAATAAAGACTTCTAATAGGCAAAAGCATATGCCACTTAATTCATACTTATCATTAAATACATCATCATATGAAGAAGATGATGAGAATGAAAAAACTTTACTAGATGTTTTAAATAATAAAATGGCAGAGGATCCTTTAGAGACTCTCACTAAAAAGGAATATTATTCAAATGTAGAAGTACAAATAGATAAATCTTTAAGTGAATTTGAAAAGCAAGTCTTAAGAAAATTTATAAAAGGGGATAGCTATGTAAAAATAGCAGAAGAATTAGAAGCACCTGTTAAGTCTGTTGACAATGCAATTCAAAGAATAAGAAAAAAAGCAATGAAAAATATTATAAATAATGAAGAAATATAGTCTAGCAAAAAAGCTAGACTAAATGAATGCTTTTATAGCTCAGTAGGTAGAGCGCTTCCATGGTAAGGAAGAGGTCGCCAGTTCGATTCTGGCTGGAAGCTCCAACAACGTATCTGTTCGAACTTTATAGAATAGATAGATATGAAAAT
>JAAWCC010000059.1 GCA_022792975.1 Clostridia bacterium
AAAGAGAAAAGCATCAAATGAAAGATTAATTTCAAGAAAAGGAATGATAGGAAAAGCAATAGGCTTTGCACCAATGGTAGTGCTATTTATTGGATATTTAATAGTACCATTAGTAGCAATAGGAATTTTCAGTATGACAGATACCTTTAGTACAATGGGTGGAATGATGTAAATATAAATAAGGAGGAAGGAATATGGAGAATGCATCAAAAGCATTAGTAATTGCAGGAAGTATATTAGTCGGAATAGTAACTATATCCATATTCTACTTCATGTTTGGTAGAGTAAGCGAAATGGTTGGAGACATAGAGCCAAATACACAAGCAGATGCACTTACAGCTTTTAATAAAGGCTTTGAAGCCTATAACAAAAAGACAATGTATGGTACAGACATAATAAGTGTAATAAATAAAGCAATTGATAATAATAAGCAATATAAAGTTGAATATGGAGTAAATTCACAAGATAAAACCTTCTTAGATTATTACGTAGATGTTGAATTTATAATATATGAAAGAAACAGTAGCAATCAAAGAATTGATCAAAAGAAGACAAAGTCATATAAGCTTAGTGAGGATTATATACATACAAACAAAAATAATAGTGATATATGGAAATTATATTTAAAAAAAGCACTAGATAAAGACGATAGTGATAGTTTCCGTTCATTCAAATTTGCTGGATTTAGATGTACCCGGAGTAATATATCAAGATAGAGATAGTGTGGCACCTGCACATCAATCAGCGATAGGAAGAGTTAAAAAAATGACATTTCATGAAATTTGGTAAAAAATGGAGGATTACATATGGAGAATGCATCAAAGGCACTTATCATGGCAGGAGGACTTCTAGTGGGACTTATTATTTTTGCAATATTTATATATGAAATAACAATATTTTCGAGTACGTCACATGAAATTAGTGAGATACAAAAACAAGAAGAAATAAAAAGCTTTAATGCTAAATTTACTAGATTTGCAAATAAAAATGAGCCATATGCTCAAGAAAATGAAGATGGAACTACAACAACAATATATACAGGTTATTTAGGAAGAAAAAATGCAATATCAGTTCAAGATTTTGCAACATTGTACAATATGGCAATGGAATGGAACAAAAACAACCCAAGTGAAAAAATAAAAATAACATTAATTCGGACAAGCTACTGGCTCACATTCATCTGCTAGTTTAAAAATACCAATAGTACGAAATTACCTAGAAAAACTCATATCAGTTGAAAATGTAAAAATTGAAAAGTTATTTGAAGAACTAAATGGACCAAATAATGAGGTAGAGTTATTCTATTTTGAGCTTTCTTCAGTTGTTAATGCAGGAAATGGAATAGGAATATCATATAATAGTGTTACAGGTAGAATAGAAGAAATTAAAGTAAAATTTGGACGAATTACTTAGAAATTTTTGGCTAATACTATAAAAAAGTTGCAAAAATAAACATAAAGTGTTATAATATAGAAAGGAAAGTTATGAAAAAACCTATATTAATTGGGAGTTTAATACTAATTTTAATAATATTAGTAATTGTAGTTAATATAAGTAGCAATAATATGAAGGCAAATGAAATATCAAAATTTAATTTAGGGTTTGAAAGCTACGAGAATAAAACATTACATGGAGCAGATATATTAACAATAATAAATAAAGCAATTGATAATAATAAAGAGCATAAGCTTGCAAAAGACGAAAAAGGGAATTATATAGACGATAATAAATTTTGTATAAGAATAGAACTAATATTACTAGCAATAGATGAGGATAATAATATAAAAGAAGTGACATATCCAATGGAGACATTAGAAAAAGCAGGACTTGATGGATTTATTTCTAGCTTTTCACTAACAGATTTTAAATATGAAAAAATAGAATATAATAGTGAAAATAGAGTATCAAAAATTTTAGTGAAGCAACTAGAAATATAGAAAAAATTGACATTAATGTTGACATTATAGAAAATAATGTTAAAATATTATAGATAGAGATAAAAAAAGAGCTAAAATACAAAGGAGGAATTTTTATGGAGAACGCATCAAAAGCTTTAATTATAGCAGGCGCTATATTAATTTCAATAATTTTAATAAGTATAGGAGTAATGGTAGTAAACTCTGGACAACAATTGGTAGATACAGCAGGAGCTAAAATGAGTCAACAGGATTTGCAAGCATATAATGCAGACTATGTAGGATATATAGGTGAACAAAGAGGCTCAACAGTTAGATCTTTAATCCAAACTGTACAGTCTAATAACTCTACAAACAAAGACCTTCAAATAAAAGTAACAGTAGAATCAGAATCTAAGGAGGGACAAGAGGTATCAACTTTAATTTCTAAAGTAAAACCATCAACAACTTATGAAGTATCTGTTAATTATTCAGATGCAGGTAGAGTTAACGAACTTGTAATATCTAAACCAACTACAAAATAAAAGCTTTGAAAGGACTTAAAAAGTATGGAAAATGCAGCAGACGCTTTAAAGATAGCATTTGGAATATTCGTATTTTTGTTAGCTTTTACAATACTCTTTCATAATGCTTCACTTGTAAAATATGTAGCAGATGCCATAATTGCAGGTTCAGATAAATCTAATTACTATACTTATATTCCAAATGATACAACAGACGTTTTGAGTAAAGACGTAAATGGAGTAGTAAATAGGATAGTAACAATAGAGGATATGATACCCACAATTTATAGGTATTCTATTGAAAGTTATGGAGTTACAATTATAGACAAGGATTGGAATATAGTTACAAGATTTGACAAAGAAACAGAAAATATGTGCAGTAGCTTTAATAATGCAGGTATGACAAATGAAGATAAGCAAAACCTAATAAAAGAGCTTAATACCTTTGTGCTAGAGCCAATAGGAATGCCAGAGCATAAACTTTTAAAAACTCCTGACGACTTAAAGAACTTATTTGAAAGAATATATAAACAAAATCCATCAACACGGAGATCAAATGACTTATGAATGCCCATGGCATGGAGTAGATGCTTGGATTGCACAAAGAATTGATTCAGATATGTCACGGAATACAAGTTAGGTTTGACTTATCTAATTTAGGAATTCAATCAACAAATAGTACAGCTAAAAACCATGTGCCATGTGTAGATGGTGGATTAATAGAAAAATATAAAGGTAGTATGACAAAAGAGCCTACTAAATTTAGAGAATATGTGATAACACATGATTCAAACTATCCAACAAAGGATGAAGCTGGAGACTCATATTTTATAGGAG
>JAAWCC010000060.1 GCA_022792975.1 Clostridia bacterium
CACCAATCACAAGGTGCTTTTTTCTTTTTAGAGATTTTGTCTAAATAGTTTTTTGTATACATTGTTTTTCCAACGCCACTTGGACCTTCTACATAAAGGTTATATCCATTAACATCAACATTTAGACCAAATTCGAGTGCAACTATTCCTCTTTCTTGACCGATTCCTTTATCTGTTGGTTCAAGTTCTGCTGTGGTTTCGAAATTAAATTTTGTTGTTGAGCAATAGGTCTTTAGTTCTTTATAACTTAATTCATTTTTCTTTTGCATCTTTTTTAGTTCCTTTCTTTAACATATGTATATTAATTAAAATATTTTGTCATGATGTATGCATCATGAGTATTATTATAATATTTTTTTCTTTTGCCGAGAATTTGAAAGCCATATTTTTTATAAAGTGAAATTGCTACTAAATTCTCCTTATTTACCTCTAAAGTAATTGAAGCTGTGCAGCTTTTAGCTTTTATAATTAATTCTTCTAAAAGCCTTGAACCAATACCAATTCTTCTTTGGTTCTTTTTCACAACAATATTTGCAATATGTGCTTCATCTAATATTATATTTATTCCAGCAAATCCGTACAACCATATTATCACACCTTGCGATAATATAGTAAGATGAAGCAAGAGACAATTCTTCCTTTAACATGTTTGCGTTCCAAAAATCGTCAAATTCAGTTAAGTTTATTAATTCTAGATGGCTTTCTAGCATTTTTTCTATTTTGACATTCATTTTAAATCTTTTCCTCTGCACTAGATTGCTTTAGATAAAGTGCAGATATGCCTAAAGAATTTGAAAAATCATTGGCTTTATATTTATTAAATGCACACACACCAACATATTTAGAGGAACTAAGTGTGTCTTCTAAAATTATTACCTCATTTTTTAAATATAATTGTATCATATCTTTATAAAGTATGCCACAATTTCCGGCAAAAAATATCTTTTTTTTCAAAGAAGTTAATTTTTTTAAAAAGTCTTCTATTTTTTCAAAAGAAAAGTCAAATATTTTTTCATATTTTTCATTTGAATATTCAAATACACCTGCATATACATTGTCGTGTTTTGCATCTATGAGTGTACAGATATAAGCATCATCTTCACAAATGGTGTAAGCTAGTGCTTCTAGAGAGGATACTGAAATGCAGGGAATGTTTAATGCATCTGAAAAGGCTTTTATTGTTGATATACCTATTCTAATTCCTGTAAATGAGCCGAGGACCTATGTCACAAGCTAAAAATGAGATGCTTTCTAGAGTGGTATTTGTTTCCTTTAACAATTTGTCTATAAGTGGCATTAATACTTCTGAATGTGTTTTTGGTGAGTTTTCTGTTAACTCTAATATTAAATTATCGTCTTCTAGTAATGATATTGAAAGTATATCACATGAGGTTTCGATTGCTAGTATTTTCATAAATTGGCTCCTTCTATTGTTATTTTTCTTATATTTTCATTGATTAAATCTTTTTCAAAATTGATATATATAGTCTCTTTTGGAAGCACTGGTTTTATTTGCTCTCCCCATTCTATTATGCATAAACCTTTTTCAAAATACTCTTCTCCACCAATGTTTTCGAAGTCATCTAGATTTTCTAATCTATATACATCAAAATGATAGATTGTTATTTGGCTATTTTTATATTCATTTACTATTGTGAATGTTGGGCTTGAGATTTCTTCCTCTAAACCAAAATATGAGAGTATGCCCTCGGTGAACTTTGTTTTTCCTGAACCTAGCTCTCCGGCTTAGTACAAGTATATCTTTTTCCTTTAGATTTTTTGCTAAGCTTTTTGCCAAGGATATAGTATCTGCTTCATTTTTTGTTATATATGTTTTCATTGAATTTTCTCCTCCTAGGTAGTTAAATGCTCATATAATTTAAGATTATTTAAGTATAGCATATATAAGGGGAAAAAGCAATTCCTTGAAATCTTTTTTTGTTTGAGATATAATACATATTAATTCTAGATTTATATAGACTAAGGGAAGGAGGAGTATTTCAATGAAAAGCAAGTTTTTTTTGGTTATTGCTATTATTATGATTATAGTATTTATTGCTTTAATGATGGTTAAAAGTAATAAGGTTAGTATAGATAATAATTCCACAAATGAAGATAGTGGTCAAGGAGAGGAGGAAAATAATACAGAATTTATGCAATATGAGATTTTTGCTGGAGTTTTGGATAGAGCACGCAAGAAGTGTGCTAAGCTTAGTCTTGAAGATAAAATTGGACAGGTTTTTTTAGTACGTTATCCTGAGGATAAACAAACTGAGATTTTGAAGGAGTTTAAGCTTGGTGGATATTTGTTTTTTGAGAGGGATTTTAAGGGGAGGTCTCGTGAAGAAATAAAAAGAGAAATTGAAGAACTACAAGAAGTATCTGATATCCCAATTTTGACTGCTGTTGATGAGGAGGGAGGTAAAGTTGTTAGAATTAGTTCTAATAATAAACTTGCTGATAGCAAGTTTAAATCTCCTAGGGAGCTTTATTTAGAAGGAGGCTTTGACAGAATTAAAGAGGATACTTTAGCAAAGGCAGAATTTTTACAGGATTTGGGGATTAATTTGAATTTAGCTCCTGTTGTTGATGTTTCTACTAATGAAAAAGATTATATGTATAAAAGGACTATTGGTGAGGATACAGAGATTACTTCTGAATTTGCGAGAGTAGTTATTAGTGCTAGCAAGACTTTTAATGTTTCCTTTGCCTTAAAACATTTTCCAGGGTATGGAAGCAATTTAGATACTCATACAGGGGGTTCTACTGATAATAAGTCTTATGAGGAAATATTAAATAGAGATTTGCCACCCTTTAAAGCAGGAATAGAGGCTGGTGCTGAGGCCGTTTTAGTTAGTCATAATATTGTAAATGCTATTGATTCAAACAGTCCTGCTTCACTATCGACTAAGGTGCATGAGATTTTGAGGAGGGAGCTTGGATTTAGTGGTATTATAATTACAGATGATTTATATATGGGGGCAGTTTCTAAGGAGGAAGATGCTGTTGTCAAAGCTGTTTTAGCAGGAAATGATTTGATAATTGTTACAGATTACGAAAAGAGTATAAATGAGGTTAAAATTGCATTAGAAGAACGGTAGGATAAGTGAGGAAAGAATAAATGAGATGGCTGAGAGAGTTTTAGCTTGGAAATATTATAAAGGAATGGAATTTTAAAAATTTTAATAAAAAGGTTAAAAAATCATTGAAGAGTTTGAAAAAATATGATATATTTAAAATACAAATTTTATTAGATAATTATGACGAGTTTTACAATAGCTTAAATATTTTTATTATTTAGTTGTTGCTAAGTCAGTTTTAGAAAAGAGTGATTATATATGGCAAAAAATGGCAGAAGATATGATGGTAGACCTAAGTTGAATATGAAGAAGGTATTTGGAGTTGCTTTAATTTTTATACTAATTATTGCATGTATTGTTGGGATTGTAAAGCTTCTAAGCAGCAATTCAAAAAGCTTAGCTGGAAAGATAGAAAATGTGTGCTATTATACCATATATGATAATGGAAAGTGGGGAGTAATAGATTCTTATGGTGATATAATTATCAAACCTACTTATGATGAGATGATAGTTATACCTGATGCTATGCAAGATATTTTTATATGTACATATGAGGTAGACTATGGAAATAACAATTACAAGACTAAGGTTATTAATAAAAAGGGTAAGGAAATAATTAAAGATTATAATAAAATAGAAGCTATTGCAAATTATGATGATAATCATAATATTTGGTATGAAAAAAATGTTTTTAAAGTTGAAAAGGATGGAAAATATGGACTTATAAATTATTCAGGGAAGAAGCTATTAAATACTGAATATTCTAATATAAATCCTATTTTTGGAGTAGAGAATAGTTTGGTAATAGAAAAAGATGGAAAATATGGACTTTGTGACGATTCTGGTAATATAGTTATTGATATAAATTACAAAAGGATTGAAAGAGTTGGTAATGATTATAGAAATGGTTATATAGTAGTTGACGAAAACAATAAATATGGAATTATTGGCTTCGATAAAAGCAAAATTTTAGATACAAAGTATGAAGAAATAAAGGGAATATGTGGAGAAAATCTTTATGCTGTTAAGGAAAATGGAAAATATATCGTCATAAATAAAGCAGGAGAAAAGAAGGTAAATAAAGAGTTTGAGGATATATTAGAAATAAATAAGGATAATATAGTTGCCAAAAATTCTAATGGAAAATTTGGCGTTGTTGGTATGGATGGACAAACTAGAATAGATTTTGATTATGACAGTTTAAAAGGCACTAATGAAAATTCTTTTATAGCTAAAAAAGGCGATAAATATGGTATTGTAAATATTGATGGAAATGTGGCTTTGCCTATTGAAAGTAAAAATGTGGAATATATTGCGTCTGGGGACTGCATAGTTGCAAATTACGTGGAGAATGGAAAAGAGATTTCAAGAGTATATAATTCGAATATTGAAGAAAAGATAGTTGGAGATATCAAAGAAATAAATACTTCAAAGGGATATATTAGAGTTAGCATAAATGATGAGTACAAATATTATAATTTTAAGTTTGAGGAAAGAGCAGCATCTGAAGTTTTGACTTCAAATAAGCTATTTTTGAGTAAAAAGGATGGAAAATATGGATTTATAGATGCAAGTGGCAAGGTTGTTGTTGATTATCAATATGATGATGCAACGGAGCAAAATATAAGTGGGTATGCAGGTATTAAGAAGGAGGGCTTATGGGGTTCAATTGATTTGAATGGCAAGGTTGTTGTTGAACCTAAGTATAATTTAGATAATAACAAAAGAATAGACTTTGTTGGTGCTTGGCACTTATGTGAAGATACAAATGCGAATTACTATTTAGATGCTTAAGCCAGAAAGGAATATGTTATGGAACTAAAGATGAAGTATAATTATAGTTATTTTATATATCCTTATATCATAAAAGAAGGTGGATACAAAAGATATATACAAGGGCTTATGAATAGCGAGAAATATATACCTAAATTTTTTGAGAAGGAAAAGAATTTGAGTATATTCAATTTCTTCTTACCAACTGTTAGAGATTATCTTTTTAAAAGTTTTAATTTATCAAAGGATAATAACGCATTTGATAATACTCTTAGAGATAATTTATTTAGAAATTCTCCATGTGTAATGTTTGAGTACAAGATAGGGGAGGATGCGCAAGCAAAGACAGGTGAAGAGGAGGGAATCTTTTTCAAGATAGACAAAATAGAGTTGGTTTGCTTTCAGACTGGGATATGTTTTTTGCTACTAAAGGCTAATATAGAGGATACAAATAAATTTGCAGAGCTTTTAAATTTTAATGTTAAGTTTAGAGGTATAAATTCTGAGGTCGCAAATTATGAAGAATATAGGAATATAAAGATACAGACAAGCACTTTTGGTGATATAAAAAGGCTTTCAGATTTGATTAAAGAGATAACTTGTGGGATGCAGAATGCTAAAAAGCTTGATATAGATGTAAATAGATTTTTGACATATTCATATGTTTGTTTAGATCAAGAATATTGGAATGATAACAAACCATTTGAAGATATTGAAAAGGAGTTTTTTAAATTTGCAAATGTGCTTAATTCAGAGTTTAATTCAGAATTTATAAATGATAAGCTTAGAATTGCAAGCCTTGGAGATTATACAAAGGTGGGGATAAGCAAAGCGGGCGTGAATCTTCTCACTTCTAGTATAAACACTGTTAATTATACAAATTTGCCTTTTGAGTTTGAGAATGAATATTTATATACATATATATTTACGTTGTATCAAAAGTTTTATTTTGCGAAGCTTTTAAATGATTTCAAGAGTAGAATTAAAGGGACAAGAGCGGCAAAAAGGTTTATAGACTTTACAAATGATATATGGGTTCATGAGATTACCAATAATGACAATGGAGGTCTGATATTTAAAGCTGCAAAAGAAGCTTTAGAATTGGGAGCAATATATGAAAAAGTAAAAGAGCAATATGATGTTGTTTATAAGGGATTTAAAATGAAGGATAGCGATATGTTAAATAAATTAATACTTGTATTGCTTGCGGCTTCTGTTATAACTAATATAGTTAACTTTATAAATTTATATAAATTAAAGTAAGGAATGAGAAAATGGATATATCATGTGGGACAGATATAATTGAAATAGATAGAATAAAAAAGCTTGTAGATGATTCAATGGAGAAGTCATTAGATAAGATTTATACAAGAGCTGAAGTGGAGTATTGTGAAAGCAAGCATAATGTAAAATATCAGCATTATGCGGCTAGATTTGCTGCAAAAGAGGCGATTTTTAAAGCTATATCTGATAGGTTAAATAATAAGTTTGATATATCTTGGAATGATGTTGAAATCTTGAATGATAGTAATGGAAGACCGAAAGTAAATTTTATTTCTAATAAAGTTGAAGGGATAAAGAATATTGAAATAAGTTTGTCACACTGCAAAGAATATGCAGTGGCAAATGTTGTTGCGCTTTGGGAGGATAACTAAAATGAGATTATTTGATACACATTCTCATTATAATGATGAAAGGTTTGATTTAGATAGAGAAGATGTAATAAAGGCTATATATGAAGCGGGAGTAACTAATACTGTTGCTGTTCGGAGATAATGTAGAAAATTCTAAGCAGGTTATAGAACTTGCAAAAAAATATGAATTTATTTACTCAGCTGTGCGGAATACATCCAAATGAAATAAGCATGAGTAAGAAGGAAATTGATGCTGAGATAGGGAAGATAGAAGTGCTTGCACAATATGAGAAAAATGTTGCAATAGGGGAGATTGGACTTGATTATCACTGGGTACAGGATACAAAGGAATTGCAAAGATATGCATTTTTAAAGCAGATTAGCTTGGCAAATAAGCTGGAATTGCCAATAATTATACATTCAAGAGATGCTATTATGGATACTATTGATATATTAAAAAATGAAGAAGGGCCTGCTAAATGTGGGATTCTTCATTGTTGCCAATTGAATAAAGATTTAGTTAAGACAGGTTTAGAGGCAGGATTTTATATATCATTTGCTGGGGCAATAACTTATAAAAGCTCTAAGAATGCAAATGATATAATTAGTATGGTACCAGATGATAGAATTTTAATTGAAACAGATTGTCCTTATCTTAGTCCTGAGCCTCATAGGGGAGAGAGAAATGATTCACGTAATGTGCACTATGTTGCAGAGAAGATTGCTTCTGTAAAGGGGAGGACCCTGGAGGAGATTGCTGAAATTACTTATGATAATGCTATACGTGTTTATTGCTTGTAGATTTTTTTGGGTAACAAATAAAAAGTTATTTCAAGTTACGAAGTGCATTTACACGTTCATCAAGACTAGGATGTGTAGACCAAATGCTTGATTTTTCTATTTTTTTGTCTTTAAATGGAGAAGCAATATACATATGGGCAGTTGATTTATTAGCTTTTGATAGCTCATTTGGGTCTCCAGAGATTTTTTCTAATGCAGATATTAGTCCATCTGGGTTTCTAGTATATTTTGCAGAGGTTGCGTCTGCTAAAAATTCTCTACGCCTTGAAAAGGCTAGCTGTATAAGCTTTCCAAATATAGGTGAAAGGATTAGGAAAATTAGACCTATTAACATTAGAATTGCATTTCCATTGTTATCACTGTTTCTTGAGCTTCTTCTAATAAATGACCTTGTAAAAATATCGGATAGCATTACTACAAATCCAACCATTACAGTTAATATAGCTGAAAGTCTTATGTCATAATTTGCTATATGTGCAAGCTCATGACCTATTACGCCTTCTAGTTCATAATAGTCCAATTTGTTTAGAAGACCAGTGGTGACACAAATTATAGAGTGATTTGGATCTCTTCCAGTTGCAAATGCGTTTGGCTGCAGGTCATCTACTATATATAGTTTTGGTGTTACACCAATTCCTGAGCTTACAACTAAGGCATCTAGTATATTAACTAATTTTTGATTTTCTGCATGTGTTGCAGGTCTTGCACCTGACATTGCTAAAATTATTTTATCACTATTATAATAGGAAATCCATGCTGAGATTATTGAAAATATTAGTGCAAATACAATAGAGAAAATTCCCAAATTGAATGCCATACATATATAATAAACAATCAATGTTATTACTATTATAAATATAGATATTATTAAACCTGATTTGATTTTATTAGAACGAATATCCTCGTACATATAAATCCTCCTTACTAGGTAAATAATAAAGCTAGCCAAAACAAGATGTTAAGCTAGCTTTTACTTTTTTATTTACCAAAGTCTACTTTAACATTTTTTCTAGTTTCTTCATCTTTTACAATAAATAATGTTTGAGGTTTGAAGGCAAACATTGAAGCTATAATGCTACTTGGAAATAATGAAAGTGCTGTGTTATACATTGTCACACTGTCATTATAAAATTGTCTTGAGTAAGATATCTTGTTTTCTGTATTTCTAAGCTCCTCTTGTAATTCTGAAAAATTTTGGTTTGCTTTTAAGTCTGGATAATTTTCAGAAACTGCCATGATGGTTTTTAAAGTTCCAGAAAGTTGATTGTCAAGGTCAACTTTTTCATCTACGTTTTTTGCACCAGCCCATGCAGTTCTAAGTTTTGTGACTTTAGTTAAAACGTCCTGCTCATGTGCCATATATCCTTTGACACATTCAACTAGATTTGGGATTAAATCAAATCTTCTTTGAAGTTGAACGTCAATTTGTCCCCATGCATTTTCTGTTTTTAATTTTTTTCTAATTAATCCATTGTAAGTAACAATAGCCCAAAGAATGATTAGTACTAATACTATAAGTATTGCTATCCACATAAAAATTCCTCCTTGTATATATAATACATACCCTTTTATAATATCATACCATAAAATAAAAAAAGATACAACATTTTTTATATAAAACTATACAGTGAAATTACATAAAAAAATACAAATTATAATTAATTTTATATAGTAAATTTATGATATATGTGATACAATATGAAAAAAGAAAGAGGATGGAGTTATGAAGGTTTCTATTGGGCAGGATAGTCATAGGTTTGAGACGAATAATATAAATAAGCCTTTAATTTTAGGAGGAGTGTTATTTGAAGGGGAGCAGGGAATGTCAGCTAATAGCGATGGAGATGTAGTTTTGCATGCTGTTACTAATGCTATTTCTGGAATAACCTGTAGGAATGTTTTGGGGGAGGTTGCAGATAAGATGTGCAGTATTCGGAGTTACAAATAGCAGAGAATATTTAAAAAAGGCATTAGAGGACTTAGAATATAAAATTGAACATCTCTCAATTAGTATTGAAGCAAAGCATCCTAAGATTTCACCTAAAATAAACGATATGAGAATAAGTATTGCTGAGATATTGAATATACAAGAAAATCAGGTGGGAATTACTGCAACAACAGGAGAGGGCTTAACTGCTGTTCGGAAGTGGAGAAGGGATTGCAGTAACATGCATTTTGACCGTGGGAGATTAAAATATGAAGTTAATTTATAAAAAAGCAAGGGCTAAGATTAATTTAACTCTAAATGTTTTAAATAAAAGAGAAGATGGTTATCACAATATAGAGTCTGTTTTTCAGAAGATAAGTCTATATGATGAGCTTTATATTAAAAAGGGAAATAGAGAAGATGGAATAACAGTACATTCTAATGTTGCTGAAATTTCAGGAGAATACAATATTATATATAAAGCATATCAAGAATTAAAGGCAAGGTTTCCGAAAATTACTGAATTAAATGTTATTTTAAATAAGAGCATTCCAATGCAAGCACGGACTTGGAGGGGGAAGTGCAGATTGCGCAAGCTTTATAGAAGGTGTTAATGAGCTGTTTTCTTTAAGTCTAACTATTTCTGAAATGCAAGAGATAGGAAAGAAATTAGGAGCAGATGTGCCAGCGGCTTTTATAAAAAGCCCATTAATTGCAAGAGGTATTGGTGAGGAAATAGAGGAGATAAAAAAGAATTCTAAATATTATATTGTTTTAATAAAGCCAGATTTTTCTTGCAATACAAAGGAGATGTATGAAAAGTTAGATAATACAAATGAGATAGAACAGGCTTATAATTCTAAGCTTATGAAGATAGCTATTGAAAGTGGAGATATACAGAAGATTGCAAATAATTTATATAATGTTTTTGAAGGTAGTGTTTATAATATTACATGGATTAAAGAAGAGCTTATTAAACAAGGTGCTATGGGTGCATTAATGACAGGTAGTGGCTCTTGTGTATATGGAATTTTTGAGGATAGGAAAATTGCTAAAGATGCATTTAAAGGTTTAAGCAAAGAGTATGAAGCATATTTCAGTATAACAAGATAGGAGAGATAATATGAAGGTAACAGGTATAATTCTTGCAGCAGGAAATAGTACAAGATTTGGACAAAACAAAAATAAAAATTTATTTACAGTTAAAGGAAGGCCTATTATAGAGTATAGTGTTGAGGCATTCAATGCTGCGGATAAAGTTGATGACATTATTTTAGTTATAAAGGAGGAAGAAAAGGAGTATTTTGAAAACATAGTAAATACTATGAAGTTAAATAAATCTGTAAAATATGTATATGGAGGTGCTTCAAGAAAGGCCTCTGTATATAATGCGATAAGTCAGACAACAGCGGACTATGTTGTAATTCATGATGGAGCAAGACCTAATATAAAGCTTACATATATAGATAAATCCTTAGAAGAAATGGAAAATTTCAAGGGTACAACAATTGCTGTCAAGTCTAAAGATACGATTAAGATATGTGACAATAGTAATGTTGTACAAAATACGACAAACAGGCAAAATACGTGGCTTATCCAAACACCTCAATGTTTTGATAGGAATATTTTAAAAAATGCCCATGAAAAATTTGATTTAAATGATGAGAGTATAACGGATGACTGCATGGTACTTGAAAAGTGTGGCTATCAGATAAAGGTAATTGAAGGAGATTATTCCAATATTAAAGTTACAACTTTTGATGACATGAGTATAGTAGAAAATATTTAATTAAATATTGCAAAATGTGACAATATATTATAAAATTATAATCGAAATCTGTTTTTTTATGATTTAAAACAGATTAATATATCACAAAATGTAAAAAACTTTTTTGCCTAAAGTACCAGATTTGACAAACATTGCAAAGGAAAGCTTGTATACTTAGATAAAAAGGTTAGAGGGTGGTAAAAGGATGTTTCAAAATATAACTGAGGAAGAAAAAGTAGATACAATTGTAGAAAATTCGCATTTTGGCGAGAAAATAGATATAAAAGAGAGTTTAAAAAAGGCTTTTACAAAACAAAATGTATTAGTATATATAATATCATTAATGCTTTCAATGGTTAGTACTGTCAATGGGATTGCACCGTTCGCACTAGCAATTTTTGCAGCGGCACTTTCAAATGGGCTTCCAGCAGGAATTGTTTTTGCTTTTTCACTTGTTGGTACATTGATAGGTATAGGTGGTGGAGAAGCACTCACATATATTTTTACTGCGCTTGTGTTTATTGGAATGGTATTGCTTTTCAAACCATGGTATGAAGAGGAATATAAAAGTGAGAGAAGAAAACTCGGGAAATATGTACTGGCAAGTGTTGTTTTGGTTCAAGTGCTTCAAATATGGTTCAGAGGATTCTTACTTTATGATTTGTTTGTTGGAATTACAACAGCTGTTATAACTTATATATTCTACAAGATATTTTCTAATTCATTGATTGTTATAAGTGAATATGGACTAACAAAGGTATTTACAGTGGAAGAGGTAGTAGGGGCAAGCTTAATGCTCGCTATTGCAATTACTGCGTTTGGTGGACTTCAAATTTTTGGATTTGAAATAAAAACTGTACTGTGTATTCTTATAGTTTTAGTTTTGGGGTGGAAAAAGGGTATACTGATTGGTGGGACGAGCGGAATTACTATTGGGGCAGTGCTTGGAGTAATTGGTGGAAGCTCACAGCTATTGGTTGCATCTTTTGCTTTATCTCGGAATGATTGCAGGCTTCTTGAGCAGATTTGGAAAAATTGGGGTTATTGTTGGATTTATTGCAGGGAATATTGCCCTTTCTTATGTTTCAAATGGAAATACACAGGAGATAATATATTTGAAGGAAATAATTGTTGCATCTTTAGGGCTTTTGCTGGTTCCAAAGAAAATTCAAATAAACGTTGCTGAGTTCTTTGGGAAGGATTTGTATTTACCAGTTGGTACTGCTCATATGCTAGAGACTGCGAGCACAGATACAATTGAAAAATTGAATACAGTTTCTGAGACAATACATGAGATGTCAAGAAATTATAAAGAAGAAAGTAAAGTTAAGGATAATGAGAGTGAAAAGTTATTTATTGAAGCTCTGGAAGAAAAGCTAGAGACAATGCAAGAAAATATTTTGTATGAGGATTTAATAAATGAAGATAATGGTTTAACTAGTGATATTTTTGAGCTTCTGACGGAAAATTTGAGTATATCTAAAGGAGATATTATAAATCTTTTAGAAAAACGTAATGAGTATGTGCTGGGATTTGAAGATTTTGATACTAATATGAAAATAGAAGAAGATATAAATAAAGTAGTTAGACTTATTAATGATACATATAAAATAGGGAGGATAAATAACCTTTGGAAGCAAAAAATGAAGGAGAACAAAAAGGTTATATCAAGTCAATTAGATGGAGTTTCAAGGGCTATATCAAATGTGGCTCAGTCGATATATAAATTTGGCGAGAGCGGATTTGAAACTGAAAAACAAGAAATTAAGATATTAGCAGAACAAAGGGATATTGATATTGCAGATATTAAGCTGGAACAAAATAAGAATGGAAGATTTCAGATAAATATATATATATCTGTAAAAGAAGATAAAGAATATGAAGTAGATGAAATTGAGTCTATACTTTCAAAGGTGCTTAAGACTCAAATTGTACTTCAAAAGGATTTTGGAAATGTTCAAGATAATAAAAATTTACATAGGCAAGTATATGTTTCTAAGGACAAGTTTATAGTACAAATAGGATTTGCGTCTGAGACTAAAAGTGGCTCACCTGCATCGGGTGACTCAAGTGTTCAAACAAGACTTGATGATGGAAAGTATTTGGTTGCAATTAGTGATGGAATGGGTAGTGGAAAAGAGGCAAGGAAATCGAGTCAAGTTGCTGTAAATATGCTTAGTCGAATGCTTAGCAGTGGATTTGATAAAGATACATCTTTAGAGCTTATAAATAGCAGTATGTATATTAATTCTAAAGAGGATAGTTATGCAACACTTGATGTTGCTATACTGGATTTGTTTGCAGGTAATATGGAGTTTATGAAAAATGGGGCTTGTCCAACTTTTATAAAGAATAAAAGAGAAGTAAATGTTGTTAAGTCTATTTCACTTCCTGCTCGGAATTTTAGACCAAGTAGATTTAGTGGTATATGATAAGGATTTGAATGATGGAGATATAATTATAATGTGCTCTGATGGAATTTTAGAGTCAAATATTGAGTATGAAAATAAAGAAATTTGGATTAAAAATCTGCTAGAAGAAATTGAAACAGACAATGTGCAGAAAATAGCTAATATCTTGCTTTCTCAATCAATTGATAATGGAGTTGGAATTGCCAAAGATGATATGACAGTAATTGCTGTAAAGATAAAAAAAGCTTAAAATTTTGAAAAGTTTTAATTAAATATATTTAATTTTGTTATCAACTCTTAGCAAAATTGGTTTAGAAAAAATACCAGAGCTTGCAAGCTCTGGTATAAATTTTATAAAATTCCTAGAGTATTCATTTCAGTTTTAAGAATTTCCTTAGTTTTATCAGTAGCTTCAGTAAGTGGAAGTCTAGGGATACCAAAATTATATCCTAACAGATTTAAAGAAGCTTTAACTGGAATTGGATTGACTTCTGAAAATAAGGCAGATGTAAGATGTAAGCTATCTAGTTGAAACCTGCGTGCATCTTCAATGCTTCCTTCTAAAAAGTCATGAACCATTTTTGAAGTTTGTTTTGGCATAATATTTGATAAAACTGATATAACACCGAATTCCACCAAGTGAAAGTATAGGTATAGTTTGGTCATCATTTCCACTATAAATATGCAAATTATCTCTACACAAATTTGAAATTTCTGCAATTTGTGAAAGATCACCACTAGCTTCTTTTATAGCAATAATGTTTGGAACTTTAGAAAGCTCTAGACACGTTTGGGGTAGAATATTTACGCCTGTTCTTGATTTTACACTGTATACAATAATTGGTACAGAAACGGAATTTGCAATTGCTTCAAAATGCTTAATAAGGCCGAGCTTGAGTACATTTGTTATAATATGGAGTAACTAATAAAAGTCCATTTACACCAACACCTTCTGCATATTTAGACATTTGAATGCTAGAGGCTGTGTTATTTCCACCAGTTCCGGCAATAATTGGAACTCTTTTATTTGCAACATCTACTGCAAATTTTATTGTATCTTTTTTTTCTTGTTCTGTCATACAAGAAGCTTCACCTGTTGTACCACAGACAATAATTGCATCTATTCCTTCCTTAATTTGATTTTCAATGAGTTTTCCAAACTCTTCGAAGTTGACACCTCCATCTCTAAAAAATGGTGTCGCAATGGCTGTTCCACAGCCCTTAAATATAGGAGTTTTCATTATATGTACCTCCGTCTTTTTATAAAGAATATATAATTATATATTCTTTTAATTTCATTATATGCTAAAAAATAAAAGAAAGTCAAGCAAAAATAAATAGAGAGG